>CBDVCL010000022.1:0-11974 GCA_965372475.1 uncultured bacterium
CTGTTGGGAATCTAACTCATGCCGTCCTCCTGGAAAACCGTCCGCGTCTTCATCTCCTCCACCTTCCGCGACATGCACGCGGAGCGGGATTGGCTGGTCAAGCGGGTCTTTCCGGCGTTGCGCGAGCGGCTCCAGAAGTACCGGATCCATCTGGTCGACATTGATCTCCGCGGGGGGTTCACCGAAGCCGAGGCCCGGAAAGACCAGGTGCTCGACCTGTGCCTGCAGCTTCAGGTGGCTGGGAAATCCGGCGCCGCCGGCGCCGATCACGCCGTTGTCCCTGATGCGCTGATGGCTAGCGTTGGTCATCGCTTTGCTCCCGGCATGTCAATCTGGTCGACGATGGCGATGATCATCGTGCGGATCGGCGCCAGCTCCAGGCCAAATACTTGCCGCGCCGCGCCCGGCGCGCCGCCGCAGACCACCGTGTCGCCGATGCCGGCGCCGACCGAGTCGACGGCGAGCCATTCCTCGGCCAGCTGTTTGCCGTTCGGCTCAACGCGTCTTACCACGAAGACGCGCTTGGCTTTATAGGCCGGGTGCTTGTGCGTAGCGGTGACACTGTGTTTTACTTTCGCTAAGAACACGATGCTCCTTGCTTGATGCAGCAAATAGATGCTCGGCGCTTTGGCTGCCGCAGGGAAGCTTCTTGCTGAGCTTTGTGCGCGGTTAATCTATCGAATCGACCAGCTCTACCACTGCCGCGTTGACCGGCGCCGTCCCCGTGGGGAAGGCCTGGGCCGCGTCAGTGCTGGTGACGTAAACTATGCGGTCGCCGTCCGACGCCAGGTTGCCTGGGTCGGCTACCACCAGGGGTGAGCCCTGCGGCGTGCCGTCGGCCCGTTCCGGACGCACCAACAACAGGCGGCAGGCGCCCAGCTCGCGGCGTTTCTGCGTGGCCCATACCTTGCCGATCACCCGGGCGAGTTTCATTTTTCGTCTCCTGTCGCCAGCTGTATCTCGTCGATCAGCGCCATCACTACCGCGTCAATCGGGCATTCCTTTGTTTGCTCAGTCATCCTGGCGGAAGAGCCGTAGGAGAGCAGCACCAGGTCTCCTTGGCCCGCCTGCACCGCATCGACGGCGACGTGATAGGACTTGAGCGGCGAACCCTTGTGGTCCACTTCCTTGCAGAGCAGCAGCTTTTTACCGCTCAGGTTGGGGTCCTTCTGGGTGGATACCACCGTTCCCGTGACACGAGCGAAGATCATGTTTTCCTCCTCAATCGCGGATTACGCGGATTAGCCTAATCAGCGCAATCAGCGTCTTAGCTGTTCTTTTTAGCCTGGAAGGTGCCGTGCAGCGCGCTTACCGGCTTGGGGATGATCAGCGTCGAGATCACCTCGCCCACCGCCGCTGCCGCTTCGCTGGCCGCTTCGATGGCCGAGCGTACCGCCGCCACCTCGCCCTCGACCACAAAGGAAACGTAGCCGCGGCCGACCTTGCGCCACTCGAGCAGACTGACGTTCGCCGCCTTGACCGCGGCGTCCGCTCCCTGTACCAAGGGGACCAGTCCCTTCGTTTCAAGAATGCCAATCGCTTTTGATTCCGCCATTGTATCCCTCCCTGGTGTGTTAAACGTTTTCGCTATACGAACCGCATCGCATGCGCGGTCATTATCCTGCGTTTGCGGGTGAAGTCGCTGGGTCTGGTCACCGCCTCGCCCGTGGGCGTGGCGATGGTGTAGGAGAGCGTCGCCTCGCCTTTTGGCCCGCCCAGGCCTTGTATCGTGCCGCCGTTGATCACGAAGATCGAGGAATCGATGCGCCTGGCAAAGTCGGTGGCTCGGGCCATGTCGCGCGTGAAGACGCTGGCGGTGTGGCCGTAGCCGTGTTCACTGTCGATGGCCTGGGCTACTCCCTGTTGATAGTCGTCTACCTTGATCACCGGCAGTAAGGGCATCAGCTGTTCTTGCTCGACGAAGAGGCTTGCCAGGGAGGTGTGGCCGAAAAGCAGCGGCACTTTGTCGCTTGCCTTGATACCGAGCGCCGCGGCCAATACGCTGGCGTTGCGGCCCACGAATTCGCGGCGTGGCAAGTGTGTCGACTTGCTCTTGACGAAGACCTTGTCGCTTAGCCGCTTGATCTGAGCGTCCTTGAGCCGCAGGTTTCCCGCTGACTCCATCTGCCGCATGAATTCATCGAAGACCTCAGCCACCACGAATAGCTGCTTTTCGGCTATGCAGAGGATGTTGTTGTCAAAGGAGGCACTGTGGGTGATCGCTTCGGCGGCGAGGGAAAGGTCAGCGGTCTCGTCGATTACCACCGGTGGGTTGCCCGGGCCGGCGGCGATCACCTTCTTGTTCGTCTGCATCGCCGCCTTGACCACGAGCGGGCCGCCCGTGATCGAGAGCAGGGGGATGGCGGGGTGTTGGAACATCTCTTCAGCGCTGGCGATGCTCGGCTCGGCCAGCGTGGTGACCAAGTTAGCGGGAGCGGCCACGGCGCCCAGCGCCTGATTGAGCAGCTGGACCATGCGCGCGGTCGAGCGCTTGGCCGCGGGGTGGCCGTTGATCACGGCGGTATTGCCCGCTGCCAGCATCATCATCGCGTTGTTGAGTACGGTCTCGCTGGGGTGGGTGCTGGGGGTTATCACGCCGATCACGCCGAAGGGCGCCTGTTCCTCGACCGCCAGCCCGTTGGCCCCCGAAAAGGCGCGCGTGGAAAGTTCCTCGACGCCGGGGGTATAGTTGGCGGCCAATTCGTGTTTGAGCAGTTTGTGCTCGTAGCGTCCCATGCCCGTCTCCTCGTGCACGAGGCGGGATAACTCCTGCTTGTTATCCAGGGCGACCTGGCGCATGGCGGCGATGTAGTTGCTGCGCGCCTGCGGGCTGGTGCCACGGTAGGCGGCGAAGGCCTCAGTGGCGGCGGCCACGGCTTCGGCGATGGTGTCGAACACCCCATCGCCGCGCGGCGTGGGGGAGGCGAGCGCAGGTGCCGGCGCCACGCCGGTCAGTGCTTCCCGGGGCAGGCGCGCCACGATGTTGCGGACAATATCTCGAATTCCTTGCTCTGAAACGTTCACTATTCCTCCTCGGCCCGGATACTTCAGGCCTTGCCGGCCGAATCGATCGGCAGGACCGGGGTGAGCTTCTCGGCGGGACGGGGGATCACGGTGTGGGCCTGGACTTCGCCGATCTGCTCCGCCTGGCTGACTCCCGCTTCCACCGCCGCTTTGACCGCCGCCACGTCACCACGCAAGATGATGTTCACCTTGCCGCCTCCCGCCAGCTGATAGTCCATCAGCTTGACGTTCGCCGCCTTGATCGCTGCGTCCGCAGCCTGGATCGCCGTGGCGAAGCCCTTTGTCTCGATGATACCCAGTGCTTCCTGCATTTTCTTCTCCTATCTCTTGAGGCCCAGCAGCCCGAAGACGTCCGCGTGGGCCGAAGGGATCACGTTAGTGCAAATGAGTTCGCCTACCCGGGCGGCCGCTTCCGCGCCTGCCTCCACCGAGGCACGCACCGCCCCCACCTCGCCGCGGACGATCGCGGTCACCAGCGAGCTGCCCACCTCGACCTTGCCGACCAAATCGACATTGGCGGCCTTGACCATCGCGTCTATCGCCTGGACGCTGCCGGTGTTGCCGCCTGTCTCGATGAATCCCAACGCAACTTTTGACATTTGATACCTCCTTGTTTGTGCTAGTTAGTTGACGGTTCTTGTACGCTTATGATAATGCCCTTTTGCCGGGCCAGTTGCCTGGCCTTGGGCGTGACCACCGTACCTGGAGGCACGATCACTTCTTTGGTCAGCTCGTGCAAGGCGAGTACCTGGGCCTCGGCCAGCAGGGGTGACTTATACTTGGACATGTCGGCGCGCTCGCTCTTGTGCTGGGTGCAGGACGCGGCGGGGGAGTCGCCGCGTTCGGCCAGTGCCCGGAGCACCTGCTCGGTCACTTGCTTTACCAGGGAATCAAGTTTGTTGTCCATAACGGTCTGCTAAGGGCGGAGAACTTCCCGCCCCTTTGTTGAAATGCTGTCGATGATGCCGATTATCGCGGTGTCCACGCACACGCCCCGGGTCAACCGGGTCAGCCGCGCGGAAGACGAGGAACAGAGCAATACCGTGTCTCCCGCCATGGCCTTTACCGTGTCGACGCAGGCGATCTGCCGGCCGCTTGGCTCAAGCGCCTCGTCGAGGGGTTGCACCACCAGTATCGTCAGGCCCTGGGTCTTGCCCGTCTTCGCCGTCGCTATCACCTGGCCGCTAATTCTGCCGAATTTCATCTCTGTCCTCCATCTTGCCCAGGAACTGGGCCTGGCTGTCACATACCGTCCGGGCCGCGTTCGCCTCGTCGGTATCCAGGTGCAGCTGCATGCGAAACTTGTCGCCGACGCGCACCAGCACGTTCTCAAAGACGGTGCTGCGGCCGCCGTTCAATCGTACGCGGATCAGATCCCCTGCCGCGAGAGCGAGACGCTCAGCATCAGCGGCAGACATGTGCACGTGGCGCGCGGCCACGATTGCCGCGTGGGGCAGGTGGACGGTGCCGGCCGGGCCGGCCAGTGAGACGGCGGCGGCGTCCGCCAGCTGTCCTGATTCTCTGGTGGGTGCGTTGATGCCAAGCTTTACCGCGTCAGTGGCCGATATCTCCACCTGGTCGTATTCCCTGTAGGGCCCGAGGATACGCGCGCCTGATATCGAACGCATGCGCGGCCCGATTATCATGCAGCTGTGGCGGGAGGCAAATTCCCCGGGCTGGTAGAGCTCGCGCTCCTGCTCCATCTCGGCGTGATTGCCGAAGAGCGTCTTAAAGGTCTCGCGCCTCAAGTGGATGTGGCGGTTGGAAACACCCAGCGGCATCGTGGGCGCGTCTGCCGTTTCGCTGCCTGTCTCTGCCAGCGAGCGCAGCAGCTCGCGGCTGATCATCTCGGCGAGCCCCTCGTCCTGCTGGCCGCCACGTTCGAGCAGGCCGCAAGCACCGCAGTCCTGGCAGTATGAGCGGAGACCTTTTAGGTTGACCATCGGTTTCCCTTTGCGTTTCAAAGTATAACTAAATGTATCAAAATGTATCACTGCTGTCAAGAGAAATCTTCAGAAAAATCAGGGGGTCTAACCGGAGCGGATGATCGCCTCTTTCAGCGCTTCGGAGACAGTGGGGTGGGGGAAAACCACTTTTTTCACATCAGCGACGGTGAGCTGCTGCTGGATGATCATTGCCGCGCCGAAGATCATCTCGCCGCAAAGCCCGCCGATCATCTGAACGGCAAGTATGCGCCCGTGCTTCTCCGCCGCTAGGACCTTGACCGTGCCCGTCTTGCCTTCATTCTCTATGATGAACCTTGCCGAGAGTCCCATGGGGCTGATCGTCTTCTTGTATGCCACGCCCTGTTTCTTCAGCTCCTCTTCGCGCGGGCCGACGCCTGCCACTTCGGGGTGGGTGTGTATCACCCAGGGGATGGTGTCGTAGTCAAGCGAGTCCTTCACGCCGAAGATGTTATTCGCGGCGACGATGCCTTCGCGCACCGCGGCGTGAGCGAGGGGCATCTTGCCGATGACGTCACCGCAGGCCCAGACGCCCTCAAGCGATGTCTTGCCCCCAGCGGACACGGCCACAGCTCCCTGCTTGATGGCGATACCCGCTTCCGCCAGGCCGTCCAGGCAAGGCACGCGCCCTGCGGCGTTGAGTATCATCTCGCTCGCCAGCTCCTGCGCGGCGCCGTCCTTCTCGCTGTAGCGGAGCTTGCCGTGCTCGACCGAGCTGACGCGGCTGGAAAGCTTGAAGGCAACGCCGTTCTTCTTCAGGGCGGCGGTGAGCCGCTTGGCGATGTCGGGGTCAATTTCCGCGGCGATAGAGGGTAACATCTCCACGATGGTTACCTGCGCGCCGAGTTCGGAAAAAAAGCAGGCGAATTCAAGCCCGATGATGCCGCCGCCGATGATGGCGACGGAGGCCGGTATCTTTTCTATGTCCAGTATCGAGCTCGAATCATGTACCTGAGGTGAGTCTATGCCCTTGATCGGTGGGATTGCCGGGGCGCCTCCCGTGGCGATGAGGATGTTAGCCGCGCGATACTCCTTGCCGTCCGCTTCGACCACTCCCTTGCCTCTCAGACTCGCCTCGGCCTTTATCACCTCAACGCCGCTTTGTTTCAGCAGGTCTGCCACACCCTTGACCAGCGTAGCGACGATCTTCTTCTTCCTTTGCTGCACCTTGCTCAGGTCTATCTTTGCGTCCGATACGGAAACGCCGTAAGAATCCGCTTCGCTGAAGTAGGTGAGGAAACGTGACGATTTAAGCAGTGTCTTGGTGGGGATACAACCGGTGTTGAGGCAGGTGCCGCCTAGCTCACTCTTTTCGAAGAGCAGGACCTTCTTGCCCATCTTGCCCGCGTGCGCCGCCGCCTCGTAGCCGCCGGGGCCGCCGCCGATTATGATTAGGTCGTACATTTGCTCGTCGTTAGTCGTTGGTCGTTAGTCGCTCGTATTATACTCCTTTCGCAAGAGGAGGTCACTTCCTGTCCGAAAGGAGTTCTCCGGCGGGGGCGACGTTCTCGGGTGCGTTCTCGTGGAAGATCACCGTGAGGATCTCCTTCCTGTGCCCGGTGACGCCGTGCATCGCCTCCACCAGCGCCTTCGCCAGTTCGCGTTTCTTCTCCGTCTCCATCGGCGGCCCTTCGATCGTGATCAGTGGCATTATGTTTTCCTCCATTTTGCCGTATGCCCCGTTCTTGTCAGGGGGTGGTGGTATGATTGGGTATGGGCAAGAATGATGATAACAGGGATGGTCGCCAATGACAACCGATAGACGGCGTCGCGATTCAACAAGGTTACCAGGTTATGATTACTCGATGCCAGGCGCCTATTATGTGACAGTCTGCGTCAAGAGTTGGCGACAGATATTCGGGAAAGTGTCTGATGGTTGCATGGCTATGAATGATTATGGGTGGATCGTGAATCACGCGTGGCTTGCAACATCGCAGCATTTCAGCAACGTTTGTCTCGATTCGCATATCGTGATGCCGAATCATTTGCACGGGGTTATCATATTGACGAGGAGAGCTGGCCCGGAAAGGAAGACCAGGACGGGTGGCAGGGCTGTGATTTCCGGTTCGTTGTCGGCCATAGTCCGTTCGTTCAAGTCAGGGGTTACCAAGATGATAAATGAATACCGAAACGGCATAGGGAAGGACATTTGGCAACGGGGCTATTACGAGCACATCATAAGAAATGACAGGGAATTGCGCATAATCAGGAGGTATATTCAGGACAATCCAATCAAGTGGGCATCATGCAGAAAGCACCACCGACGTTGAAACCGAAGAGAACTGATCGCAATTCGAAAGCACCACCGACGTTCAAACCGAAGACAACTCATCGCAACAAATAGAAATGGGCATTGGGACAAAGCAAGCGGAAAGCAACACGCACGTTGAAACCGAAGAGAACTGATCGCAAGTAGGGGCGCAGCATGCTGCGCCCCTACATCGTGACCTGGGCTAGTTTTCCGACGGGCGTGGTGTTATTTGTATCGTTTCGCCATCTCTTCCAGCGAGATGCGCTCGACATCCTTGGCATGCCCCGGCGAACCGAATCCCTCCATGGCGTTCTTGGCGAAGCCGTAAACCGCCTCGCGCGCCGGGCCAAGGTATTTGCGCGGGTCGAATTCGCTCGGCTTCTCCTGCATCACGCCCAGGATAGCCGCGGTCACGGCCATGCGACCGTCCGTGTCCACGTTTATCTTGCGCACGCCGTTCTTGATGCCCTTCTTCAGGTCCTCCATCGGCACGCCAACGCTCTTGGGCATGCGCTCGGATTCGTAGAGGAAGTCCACGATCTTCACCGCGTCGTCCTTATCCAGGTCGAAGTCCTCGCCGTAACCGGCGATGTGGCGATGTCCGTCGTCATCCTTGTATTTCTTTATCACGCCGAAGGCGTTGACCCCCGCGACCAGTTCCACGGGAACGGAAGAGGAGCCGTGGCTGACGATGAAGATCTCTGGCACGATCTTGTGCACTTCGGCGATGATGTCGTGCCGCAATACGGGCGGCTTTCCCGTGGTGCTCTTGTAGGCGCCGTGGCTGGTGCCCCAGGCAAGGGCACAGGCGTCCATCTTCGTGTCCTCAAAGAGCTTCTTCACGTCAGGCGGATCGGTTACCTTCTCCTCGCCCGAGCCGTGACCGTCCTCGATGCCTCCCAGTTGTCCGATCTCGCCCTCCACCGTGACGCCCTTGGCGTGTGCCATCTCTACGACTTCCCTGGTGGCCTTCATATTGTAGTCGTAATCGGCGGGGGTCTTGCCGTCCTCTTGCAGGGAGCCATCCATCATTACCGAGGTGAAGCCCAGCTCGATCGCTTCCTTGCAGGATTCGGGGCTGTTGCCGTGGTCCAGGTGCACGGCAACGGGAAGGTCGGCATGCTGGTTGGTAATGGCGAGGATGATGTCACGCAGGATGGTCTTGTTGGAATATTGCAGGGCGCCGCGGCTTACCTGGTATATAAGGGGAGACTCGGTCTCCACGGCCGCTTTCATAATGCCCTGCGCTTGCTCCATGTTGTTGACGTTGAAAGCGCCAACGCCAAAACCGCCCTTCTCCGCGGCCTCGAGTATGGCTCTCATCGGTACGAGTGGCATGGTCTTCCTCCTTTATCTTCAGAAATTAAATAGATACTTCTCCCAGCAAAATCAAGGCGAGATAGTAACACTAATATATACGTTTGTAAACAGAAATCAGTTGTTCGCGTATCATATATCGGATATGTTATGTATTGTAATGAAGACAATCGATTTGGGACTTATAGCTTATCAAGATATGTATCGGCGCCAGAAGCAACTGGTCGATGAGCTTATCGGCGCTAAGGGAGAGGAGGCCCTGTTCTTCTGCCAGCATCCGCCGGTGATAACCGTGGGTCGCGGCACGGGGGAAGGGAATGTCCTCCTGTCTGCCGCCGATTTGAAAGGGCGCGGCATCGAAGTGGTGGACGTGGAGCGGGGCGGCGACGTGATGCTGCATTGCCCCGGGCAACTGGTCGCCTATCCCATCCTGCGCTTGAAAGAGCGTGGGCTGGGTTTGAAGGACTACATGCGGATGCTGGAGGAGGTAATGTTGAAGACGCTCGTGGACTTTGGCATTGAGGGGGAGAGAAGGGAAGGATACACGGGCGCCTGGGTGATGGGCAGGAAGATAGGCTTTGCGGGAGTGGCGGTAAAGGGTTGGGTCAGCTATCACGGCCTGGCGCTTAACGTCAACCCAGACCTTGAGTTGTTCTCGCTCTTGGTCTCTTGCGGCATCAAGGGGGTGGAAGTCACGTCACTGGAAGTTGAGCTGGGGAAGTCCGTTTCTGTGGAGGATGCCCTGGCCAGGCTGGCACCGATCTGTGAAGAGGTGTTGGTGAGCAGGCAGTAGTCAGAAGTCGGTAGTTGGCAGTCAAGCAACCCAATACCCACTACTCGATACCCAATACCTCGTAGGTTTCCCTGGCACGATAGGAACTTCTCACGAACGTCCCCGCCGCGGCCGCCCTGAAGCCCATTTGCAGCCCTGCCTCGCGGTATGCCTCGAATTCCTCGGGGGGCAGCTCTCTCTCCACGCGATGGTGGTCCCCGGTGGGTTGGAGGTATTGGCCTAGTGTCAGGATGTCGCATTTCGCATATCGCATATCGCGAAGAACGGACAAGACTTCCTCTCTTTCCTCACCCATTCCCAGCATGATGCCCGATTTTGTCTTGATGGCGGGGGAGAGCTCCTTCGCCCGCTTGAGCAATTCCAGGGACCTTTGGTAGTCCGCGCCGGGCCTGACATCGGCATAGAGGCGCGGCACGGTTTCCAGGTTGTGGCCGAGCACGTCGGGGCGCGAGGCGAGCACCGTCTTGAGCGCTTCAGCCGACCCCGCGAAATCAGGTATGAGTAGTTCCACCTGTATTCTCGCCTTCCTCAGTGCCTTCACCACAGCGGCGAAGTGCGCGGCGCCGCCGTCCGCCAGGTCATCGCGCGTCACCGAGGTGATCACGGCGTAAGCGAGGCCCATTTCGTCCGCGGCGGCAGCCAGGCGCGCCGGCTCGTCCGGGTCGGGCGGGGAGGGGGTGCCGCTGGTCACCGAGCAGAAGCTGCAGCCCCGTGTGCAAACGTCGCCCAGTATGAGGAAGGTCGCGGTGCCCGCGCCGTAGCACTCGTGCTTATTGGGACAACGGGCGCTCTGGCAGACGGTATGGAGCTGGTGCTGCTGCAACAAGGCCTGTATTCTATCGGCCGTTTCGCTGGGCTTTATGAGTTTGCGGAGCATTTTCGGAGTTCGGACCTGGGAACTTGGAAAGCCCGCCGGAGGCGGGCGCGCGGCTTCTCACCACCCGATATCACCGGGAGAAGCTGCACCTCGGGATTGCCGTTCCCCATCTATTATCTACCACCTACCATCTACCCACGACAGTGCCTGCTAATCACATCTGCTGTCTTCGTACGTACCGTGCAATTCTTGAAATGCCAGCTCCTGGCGAGCGCCAGCACGTCGCGGCGCTTAAGCTTGGCGAGTTCCCTGGCCAGCTGCTCCAGCTGCCAGGCCCAGGCGACGCGGTCGGTAAGGGGCCTCAGGTCCCAGTTCTCATCGTCATTCGGGTCTCGGCCGAGCTGTTCCTGCACGAAGCGGTAGGCCTTGTTGCTGAGGTGGTGACGGTGCAGGTTCTTCAGCATCCTTGTCTTGAGGAACTTCTGGTAAGGCGTGTGCGGCGCGGGATTGACGATGCCCATGCTTCCCACGTCCTTGTATGTCCAGACGGCCCAATGGAAACCCGCTTCTTCCAGCACCGAGATGTTGTCCTCGAACACAGGAAGCTGGTCGTGCTTGCTCCATATGTAGCCGACGCCCGTTTCGCCGACCCACATCGGGCGGTTGACGCGTTTGGCGAAGGCCACGTGGTGGCGGATGTCTTCTCTTTGCTTGGCGCGGTCATAAAGGACACCACGGTGGCGCCCGGGGTATTTCAGATCGCCCGGCACGCGCGGGTAGTAGTGGGGGCTGTAGATGATGTTTTCCTCGCGCCGCGGCTTGACGCCGTCCCAGCGGCTGGACCACCAATCACCTTCAAGGAAGAGGATATGCTTCTTGTCCACTTGCCGCACCGCGGGGATAAGATAGTCGTATAGGCGGTTGATGTCGTCCGGGCTGTGGGGCGTGGGCTCGTTCACCAGGTCGTAGCCGGCGACCCATTCTTCGTCGCGGTAGTGCCGCGCCAGGTACTGCCAAAGGCGCGCCACCCGTTCCTGGTACTGGGCATGACTATATAGAAAGAAAGCCCCGTGCGGGTTATCGCAGTGCCAGTCGTAATTCTGCCAGCCCTGGGCGGCATGCAGGTCCAAAACGGCGTAAATGCGGTATTTGCGGCAGAGGCCCACGACGCGGTCAAGCGCGCGCAGGCCGCGCGCCTTGTACTCGAAGGGCTTATCGTCGTCTTCAAAGTGGCGGTAGTTAAAAGACAGGCGCAGGCAGGTGATGCCCAGTCCCTTGAGAAAGACGAAATCGTCCTCTGTGGCAAATTCACGCAGATAGGTGTCGAAGAAGGCGTCGCCGCTCTTGCCAAGCGCCTTGCGGAAGGTGGCCCGCATCTGCTGTTCCGCCCCCGGCAGGCCGATCATGAAATGCTCGATATTCATCCAGCTACCGAGCGCGGTGCCGCGCAGGCGTATCTCTTCTCTCCTGCCGTTTATCACCTTGCTGCCCTTTACTTGCAGAAAATCTCTCTTCGACATCTGCTTCTCTCCTCTTTTTTCACTTGCCCTAACAGTGTAAAAATACCATATTAGATGGGGGAAAACGAGTGTATAATGTTTAGACTCAAAAGGAACGTATCTAGTATCCCGTATCTGGTATCTCGTTGCCGGCGAGATACTTGAAGCCCAGGACAGGATAGGTTCGTGTCGCGCGAGGCGTGATTTTGGAGCTATCGCGATACGAGATACCATTCGCAGTTGAGGCGAGATGTCTAAAACACAGAAGAACATAGACCAATTGTGCGTGAACACCATCCGCATGCTGGC
>CBDVCL010000023.1:0-11690 GCA_965372475.1 uncultured bacterium
CCCCCGCGCCCCCATGTCTTCCTGTCGGAAGACAGGAATGGGGGCAGACGCGGGGCGAAGTAGGGGGTAAAGGGCAGGGGATTCTTATTTCAGGAGTTCCAGTTGTTTCCGTGTCTCTATGTCCTCGGGGTTCAACTGGAGAGCTCTGGTGTAGGCTTCGCGTGCCTGGTCGAGGTCGCCATAGCGGTAGTAACAGTCACCCGCCAAGCGGAAGATGATGGGTTTTGAAGGGTCGAGCGCCGCGGCATTGGTCAAGCGGATCAGCGCGGCCACGAAACGCTCCTTTGCCGCCGTCGCTTCACCTCGTTCATCGAGGGCCATTCCCGTTTCCAGGAAGACTTTTCCCTGCTCTACGTGGTCGTCGACCATGCTTCCGCTTTGGCTGTAGATGAGCAATTCCGTGCGGCGGTTCATTTGCTGTCCCCACACCGTCGTGTTGTCGGCGATCACCATTGCCTCGCCGTAGCCCATCGCGGTGATGCGATTGGGATCCATTCCCCTTGCCACGAAGAACTGCCGCAGAGCTTGTGCCTGCGCCACGGAAAGCGCGTAATTGCTCCTGAACTGTGCCCCCGCGATGGGGATCCAGGGCACATTGTCCGTGTGGGCGATAATGATGATGTAGCTGTTGGGGTGAGCCGCGTCTATGGTCTCAAGGGCCTGGGCCAGCGAGTTGGTGGTGCCCGGCCTCAATATAGCGCGCCCTCTCTCGAAAAGCAGGTCGCTCGCGAACCTGAAGGCGCTGTCACAGTGTCTGGCGTAGCTCAGGGGTTCCTCTATCCTGATGAGTTCCGGTGTCGGTTCCGGCGTTGCTCTCGGCGGGGGAGGTTCTGCCGCCGGTTTTACCCAGGCTAGCAGAACGTGTTTTTTGTCTCCCGCCTCCATTCCGTCCTCGTCCCTGGCGGTGAAGTCCAGGGAGTAGTCGCCGCCTTTCACGATCCTGCCGTCTTCCCCCCTTGTGTTCCAGGGGAGCTCGCGCGGCGGGCGGCCCGTGCCTTCGAAGCGTCCTACCTCTTCTTCGCTTTCGTTTCGCACCACCACTTTCCACTCTACTATCTCTTCCCTGGTGTAGGTGGACAGCTTGCACTTTACCTTTTCGCCCGGTTGTATAACATCGTCTTCGACTTTCAAGGAAGCCCTTGAATGCGGCGGCGCGCCCTTGATGCTGATGTGGAACGAGTAGCGGTGCGAATTTCCGAGGATGCCGGCGGGCGTGAAGGCGTAATCTACTACCGTATCGATCACGCCCCAACCGAAGAGATATCCGGCCCCCAGGCTCCAGTTGGCAAGGTTGCCCAGGTCGCCGCCCGGATGGAAGCCGGCGCGGAGGGCGACGCCCTGTTGCTGGGTGAAAGCGCCATATTCAACGCCGAGCTTGGCTTTCAAGCCCGTGTCCAGGATGTGTCCGTCCGTCTGCGCGGCCACCAGCAGGTGGTCGGCAGACCCCATCAACTTCTTCTTCTTGTAGGAAACGCCCAGCTTGAGCGCCAGGGGCTGGTTCGCTCCCTTGATCTTCGTGCCGGCGTTCTGCATCACTGCGCCGACATAGATCTCGTTCCTCTTGACTTCGTACAGGCATCCAAGGTCGGACGAGACGGCGCTGGCCGAGACATCCCCCACCTGTTGGGTGATGTAGGTGGTCTTCAACCCGACCAGGGAGCGGCGCAGGAAGTCGTTGTCCCACCAGACGCCGAGTCGCTGGGCGTAGGCGCCGCTCAGAGCGAAATCCATGTTGTTGAGGTCCCTGCCCTCGCCGGCGTAATGGCCGCTGGGTGTTTCCAGGGTCTCTTTGAATGTGCCGCTGTTCAGGTAGACTATACTGCCGCCGACGGTGCCGAAGCCCGGCGAGCCTTGGCTGCAGGCGATGGAATCGTGGGTCACGTTATCCATCCACTCGTTGTGAGCGGAGGCGAAATTCAGGCCGCGCAGGAGGGCGAGGCCGGCTGGGTTCCAGAATATGGCGTTGGCGTCATCGGCCACGGCGATGAAGGCCCCGCCCATTGCCGCTGGACGGGCGCCCACCCCTATCTTGAGGAAATTGGCGCCGGTGGTTCCCGCCTCGCCGGCCCGAAGCGGCAGGCAGACGAGCGCGAGCAGGAGGGTGGCTGTTGCTATCTTCTTCATTTAGCCCCTCGCTTTACGCACTCCGTTGGCACTGTACCACATTACAACATTAGAGGCAAGCGACGGGATGTTTCTTCTGAGGTATCTTGTTGCAGGGCGTACTTGCTTATGTGAAGAGAAAATGATATCTTAACTTGAAACCTGCGTGAAAACTCAACCGTTTGCCCGCGCGGGTTCCAGGTTTTGGGGAAAACCGCCAATTAGAAAGGTTTTAAGACTTTACAGTTCAACATTAGTGTCTCAATTACACTTCGATGTAGGGGCGGCCCACAAGGCGCCGCCCCTGGGAAAGAGCGTTTCAATCAGTATGTAGGGGCGGCCCACAAGGCGCCGCCCCTGGGAAAGAGCGTTTCAATCAGTATGTAGGGGCGGGTGTCGGCTGCCGGGCCTGTGCTGGCACGGTAGCAGCCGACCGCTGACCCCGGATACTATCCGCTAAGTCCAGCGCTCCGTGGCCGCCCGATAGGGAGCCTGCGAGGCGCTCCCCTACGGCGACGGGTTAACGCAACGGGTAGAGAGAGCCGCAGGACAGCGTCCTACATTTTGAAACTCATGTCCCAAATACAATTGTTGGAACAAAACCCGAATAAACCGTCTGCTTACGACGTTTCTACGCACCTCACGATTACGCATACTTCGCAAATTGGACACGTGTGACAGTTCAAGCTAACTTAATAGTGGAGGGTTCGATCTGATGCAGGAACTACCGCTTCTGCCGGCGGAAAGGCTGAGGGGGGTGATGCTCGGCACAGCCGTGGGTGACTCACTCGGCCTGCCTGCTGAGGGCATCTCGAGGCGGCGTTCGCGCCGCCTTTTTCCGCGTCCCTGGCGCCATCGTTTCCTCTTGAAGCGCGGCATGCTCAGCGACGATACCGAGCACGCCTTCTTCGTGGGACAAGCGCTTCTGGCGTATCCTGATTCGGCTCAGGGGTTTGGGCGGCGTCTTGCCCGTTCTCTCCGCTGGTGGCTGTTGGCCCTGCCCGCTGGCGTGGGTTGGGCGACAGTGCGGGCGATAGCCCGCCTCTGGATAGGCATTGGCCCCCTCAAGAGCGGTGTTCGCTCGGCCGGCAACGGCGCGGTGATGCGCGCCGCCCCCCTGGGGGCCTTCTTTGCGGGCTCACCGAGGCGGCTGGACGAATACCTGAAGGTGTGTACGGGGATAACGCATAGCGACCCGCGCGCCCTGACGGGTGCGACGGCGGTGGCGCGCATAGCCGCCTGGGTGATGAGGGAGGGCGCGAGGAAGTCCCTCTCCATAGGCAAGCTCTCGTCCCTTCTGCTGTCCGCGGCGGGGGAGGACGAAGAGTGGGCCGGGCTGGTGAAGGCGTTGTGCGGCGCGCTGCGTCGCGGGTCATCTGTGTGCGAGTTTGCTGACAGCCTGGGGCTGGAAAAAGGAGTAACGGGCTACGTCTCTCATACAGTGCCCGTGGCGATATATGCCTGGCGGCGGCATTACGGTGATTTCGAGGCTACGCTGGGAGCCGTCTTGGATTGCGGCGGCGACAGCGATAGCGTGGGAGCCATCGCCGGGGCGCTGGCGGGCGCGGTGGTCGGTGAGGCGGGGATCCCCGCGGGCTGGATAGACGGTATCATCGATTGGCCGCGTGGCGTGGGGACGTTGAGGCGGCTGGCGGACGGGTTGGCCGTGGCGCGGGAAGGAACGGGAAGCCGCAACACCGTTCGCTACCCCGTGGCGGGGGTAGTAGTCCGCAATGCCGTGTTCCTGGCGGTAGTCCTGTTGCACGGCCTGCGGCGCCTGGCGCCGCCTTACTGATGACGCGGGGGCTTTCACAGAGGGGAAGCCCTTTCGCGGCCTTTGCGAGGGGCCTTTACGGCACTACCTACATATGACTGAACCGGCTGTGACACTTACTGATTTCGGCCTTTTCCTGGAGTGCGGTATTTTCGCCGCTTTGCTGCTGCGTTGCGGTTCGCGGCCGCTGGCGCGATGGTTCGCTCTTTTCTTCGCCTCCATTGGCATCGCCGCCTTCTGCGGTGGCCTCGTGCACGGTTTCTTCCTCGATGAGACGACGCAGGCCAACGCGATCCTTTGGCGGGTGACGATGACGGCCATCGGCGTTACCGCTTTCAGCGCCTGGGGTATAGCTGTGCGCCTGCCCCCACGCCTATCTGCCGGGGGGCAGATGTGGGGGCGCGCGGTGGTGAAGGCCGTAACGGTGCTGGCAGCAGTTACGCTCCTGGTCTATGAGGTGGTGGTGCTGGGCGTTAACCAGGACTTCAGCGTTGCCATCCTGCATTACCTCCCGCCGATGCTCTTCTTACTTGTCGTCCTTTTCCTCCAGGTGTGGAAAGACGGCAGGAGGGCGTCGCTCTACGGTCTGTGCGGGGTCGTGCTGACTTTCGCGGCCTCGGGAATTCAGCAGGCAGGTATCAGCATCCATCCCGTCTATTTCGACCATAATGCCCTCTATCACCTGATCGAAGCGATCGCCTTGTTTCTGATCTTCCTATATGCTTACCGTATGCGTGTTCAATCGGACTGTGATTAGAGGGCCGGATCTTGAGTTTTGAGGATTGCGAACGGAGGATTACGCGCAGAACCCTGGGTTTGATGGGAGGGGATGGAAGACTCAGAACCTGTTCCCTTGTTCTGTACCACAAGGAGGACCATCTGTAATGCTGCGACGCGTTCTGTTCTACTCTTTGATTGCATCCTTGGTCACTGCAATGGCTTACGTGGGAGTATACCTATACTTGCAAAATCGCCAGGAACCCGACCTTGTCAAGCGCTATGGTCAGCGTTATCACATTTCGAACTTGGGGCAACCTATAGAGAATGAGAACACTAGCAACACGCATTCATTTCCTGGAGCATACTTGGAAGCTATAGAGATGGCTTTCAAGGACTACATCCCGCGCGTGAAGAGGAAGCAGCCCGCAATTGTCAGGTCCCACCGCAAGAATGATACTCCATTTGAGAACATAGAAGATTACAGCGTGCTTATCAAGAGTAGACGCAACAGCAAGATAATCTTTGTCATGTTTCATCTGAGTACTGTGAGAATATGCGGTCCCGACGAATGGTACGAGATAGATCTTGACGAGATGAGAATAGTGAATAGACCGATAATAGTCCCAGTAACGGAGGACATAGCTGCATTGGATGAGACGGAATCTGGTAGTCAATACTCGTTGTCAGTGCTCGCTGACAATCCGAACCCCAATCTCATTGGCCTCTTGTGGATAAAGTATGATTACAACATTGCAGGCAGACTCGATGAGAGACAGGCCGAAATAGAGGAGCTGTGTGAGGAGGCGGGTCTGCGAAGTGTGGGAAATGATGCTGTGGCCAGAAGCAAGTTGGAGAAAGAGATACTTCGTATTCTGAGGCAGAAGTACGGCGAGGAAGCGATTATTCGAGTTAGTTTTAATTATTAGGCAGGTCGGTCGAGATAGCTACCAGTTGGTCGAGTGATGACGGGGGCAGACCTTGAGTTCTGAGGACCAGCTTGAGTGATAGGCCCCTACCTACTACCTGCCACCTACCACCTACTGCCTTAACTCCTTGACCTCCCCATTCAAATCTGTTATAATCCTCCTTTCCGCTGTAAATCTTGGGAGGGTTTTCGCGGAAGCCGCTGAAACATCGCGGAAACCGCGGAAGCTTCTCCGCGCACTCCGCGCCCTGAGCGAACGAAGTGAGGCGAAGGGTTCCGCGTCCTCCGCGAAACTGATTGAACCGTAAGCAATGTCCCAAACCAACGGCGACAAAAAATACTACCTCGGCATAGACGCCGGCTCGGTGAGCGTGGATTTCGCCATCTTGGATCCCCAAGGCGGCATCATCGAGGACCATTATATCCGCGCCCACGGCCAGCCGGTGAAGGTGGTGCGTGATTTCCTGCAGGAGATGAGATCACGCCACGCCTGGGAAAAGTGCCTGGGTGTTGCCACCACTGGCTCCGGCGGGCGTCTGCTAGCCGATCTGCTTGATGCGGTCTTCGTCAACGAGCTCATCTCCCAGTCGCGTGCTACCTCGGCCCTGCATCCGGATGTAAGGACGATCATCGAGCTGGGGGGAGAGGATTCCAAGCTTATCATGCTCGAGCAGGGCGAGAACGGCTCGGCAGATAAAAGCATCGCTGATTTCGCCACCAACGCCGTCTGCGCCGCGGGCACAGGGTCCTTCCTCGACCAGCAGGCCAATCGCCTGGGGATAAAGATAGAGGGGGAGTTCGGTGAGCTGGCGATGAAGTCCGAGAACCCGCCGCGCATCGCCGGGCGCTGTTCCGTCTTCGCCAAGTCGGACATGATCCATTTGCAGCAGATAGCCACCCCCGATTATGACATAGTGGCCGGGCTCTGCTTTGCCGTGGCGCGTAATTTCAAGAGCGCCATAGCCAAGGGCAAGAAGGTGCGTAAGCCCTTCTCTTTCCAGGGCGGCGTGGCCGCCAACCGCGGCATGGTGCGGGCCTTTCGCGAGATTTTCGAGCTGGCGGACGGCGAGATGGTCATCCCCAAGCACTATGGCACGATGGGAGCTATCGGCTGTGCCCTGCAGCTGATCAGTGATGGCGGGGGTAAGCGCTTGAAGGGAGTGGAGGAGATGGACGGGTTCCTCGGCTCCCAGGACACCGAGCGGAAGGGCCTGGCCCGCCTTTCCCCGCGCCAAGAGCGCTACGGCAACGAGGGCCTGGACGGAGTAGACGCGATGAAGGAGGGCGAGGAGAATATCCCCGTCTACGTCGGTATCGACATCGGCTCGGTCTCCACCAACGTGGTCGTGATGGCCGAGGACGGGCGCCTGCTGTCGAAGCGGTACCTGTCCACGGCGGGACGGCCGATCGAGGCGGTACAGCAGGGCCTGAAGGAAGTAGGGGACGAGGTGGGCGGCAGGGTAGTGGTCGAGGGCGTCGGCACCACCGGCAGCGGCCGTTACCTGATAAACGATTTCGTCGGCGGCGACGTGGTCAAGAACGAGATCACCGCCCAGGCCACCGCAGCGGTGGCGATAGACCCCAGCGTGGATACCATCTTCGAGATCGGCGGGCAGGATTCGAAGTATATCAGCCTGGACAACGGCGTGGTGGTCGATTTCGAGATGAACAAGGTCTGCGCCGCGGGCACGGGCTCCTTTCTTGAGGAGCAGGCGGAGAAGCTGGACCTTAATATCAAGAAGCAATTTGGCGAGATGGCCTGCGATGCGGAGAAGCCCTGCCGTTTCGGTGACCGCTGCACCGTCTTCATGGAGACGGACCTGGTGCACCACCAGCAGAGAGGCGCGCGAAAGGAAGACATGGTCGCGGGCCTTGCCTACTCCATCGTGCATAATTACCTCAACAAGGTCGTCGCTGATAAGAGGGTGGGCGACAACATCTTCTTCCAGGGCGGCACGGCCGCCAACCGCGGCGCCATCGCCGCTTTCGAGCAGGTCACCGGCAAGAAGATCACCGTGCCGCGGCACCACGAGGTGACGGGAGCGATCGGTATCGCCATGGTTGCGCGTGAGCACATGGAGGAGGGACAGGAGGGAACTAACTTCCGGGGTTTCGACCTCTTCAAGCGTGAATACAGCCTGAAGTCCTTCGTCTGCAAGGCCTGTGCCAACGTTTGCGAGGTGCGCCAGGTGTCGATAGCCGGCGAGAGCCCGCTCTACTACGGGCACCGCTGTGAAAAGTGGGACATCAAGGAAAAGGACCCGGCCGTCGAGCGCATCCCCGACCTGTTCCGGGAGCGGCAGGAGTTGCTGCTGAATATCTATCCCGACGTCACCGGCGGCAACAGGCCGCGCCTGGGCATACCGCGCGCCCTTATCTTCTACGAGTTTTACCCGCTCTGGAAGGCCTTCTTCTCCGAGCTGGGCTTCGAGGTGGTGCTCTCCGACGCGACGAACACCGGCATCATCAGTTGCGGCGTGGAGGACGTGCTCGCGGAGACCTGCTTCCCCTTCAAGGTCCTGCACGGGCACGTGGTGGACTTGATGAAGAAGAAGGTGGCATACATATTCCTGCCCAGCATCATCAATAATTACCAGGGCAACCCGCGCCTCAAGCAGACCTATAATTGCCCCTATGTCCAGGCGATGCCCTACTTGACAGAGGCGGCCCTGGATTTCGAAGCGGAGAAGGTCAAGGTGATCAAGCCGGCCCTGCAGCTGAAACGCGGGCGGGTCAACCTGGTAGAGAAGCTGGTCGAGGTGGGCAAGACGCTTGGCCGGGACAAGGAGGACGTGTACCGCGCGCTCGAGGTGGCCGAGGCGGTGCAGCAGGATTTCTACATGCAGATACGCCGCCGTGGGCAGGAGGTGCTGGACGGGCTGGCGGACGGAGAAAGGGCCCTGGTGATAGTGTCCAGGCCATACAACGGCTGTGACGACGGCATCAACCTGCGCTTGCCGCGCAAGCTGCGCGAGATGGGAGTGCTGGCCATTCCCATGGATTTCCTGGAGCTGGATGGCGTGGACATCTCCGACGAGTGGCCGAACATGTACTGGCGCTACGGCGCGCATATCATGTCCGCGGCGCGACGCATCAAGGAGGACAAGCGCCTGCACGCCGTCTATATCACCAATTTCGGCTGCGGGCCGGATTCCTTCATCTGCAAGTTTTTCCGGCATGAGCTTGCGGGCAAGCCCTTCCTGCAGATCGAGATAGACGAGCACTCGGCCGACGCGGGCGCGATCACGCGGCTGGAGGCCTTCCTCGACAGCCTGGCTAACATAGAGAAGGAGGGCAGGAAAGAAGTGAAAACCGTGGGCACCGGCTCGCGCATCGTGTTCGCCCTGGCGGACAAGTCGAAGCGCACCATATACTTCCCCAGCATGGCCAACCATGCCGTCGCCCTCACGGCAGCTTTCCGCGGCGAGGGATTCAAGGCGGAAGTATTGCCGCCCTCCGATGAAAGGACGCTTGAGCTGGGCCGTCGCTATACCGTGGGCAAGGAGTGTTACCCGGCCGTGGTCACCACGGGCGACGTGGTGCGCAAGGTACTGGAGCCGGACTTCGATCGTGACAGGTCGGCGTTTTTCATGGCCTCCACCGACGGCCCCTGCCGTTTCGGGCAATACAAGCGACTGCAGCGCCTGGTGCTGGACGAGCTGGGGTACGGGGACGTTCCCCTGATGTCCCTGGAGCAGGGCAAGATGGATTCCAATGACCGCGCCACGGTGCTCGACCTCAGTGGCGATTTCCTGCGCCGCGCCTGGCGGGGCGTCGTCGCTACCGACGCTATCGACCGGCTGGCGCGTGAGCGGAGGCCCTACGAGCTGAACCCGGGCGAGACCGACAGGGCCCACGCCGCCTGCTTGAAGATCATCGAGACGGCTGTCGAGGCGGGAAATCTCCTGGCGCGCCTGCCCGAGATACGGCGCGCTTTCACGGCGATAGAGTATGACGATTCCGTGCGGCGTCCCGTGGTGGGGGTGGTAGGCGAGATATTCGTTCGCCTCAACGCCTTTGCCAACATGGGGATCGAGAAGCGCCTGGAATCCCTTGGCGCGGAGGTGATGGTGGCGCCGATGTGCGAGTGGCACCCTTATACCAATTGGACGCACAAGCGGGAGAGCAAGTATAACCGCCAGTTTTTCCGCTTGTTCAAATTCTACCTCAAGGGCAGGATACTGCACAATGACGAGCACGTCGTGATGAAGCATTTCCATGACATGTTCGGCAGTTACCGCGAGCCGAAGGTCGAGGTGGTCTTGAAGAACGGGGCCTTCTACCTGGACGATACCTACGAGGGTGAGGCGATCCTCTCCCTGGGCAAAGCGGTGGATTTCGCCAGGCAGGGACTAAGCGGCGTTGTCAGCTGTATGCCCTTCACCTGCATGCCGGGCACGGTCGTCGATGGCCTCTTGAAGAAGTTCCGCGAGGATTACGACAACATCCCGGTGATAAACATGGCCTTCGATGGCCAGGAAGACGCCAACATCACCACCCGCCTCGAGGCATTCATGTACCAGGTGAAGTCCTACCAACGCCATACCAAGGAGGCGATAGAGGAAGTCTACGTTCGCGGATAGAAAACGCCCCGCTTCCATATAGTTGTGTTGTATCATATGGATGCGGGGCGTTTCTTTATCCGCAGGTACCGGGTAGTGAGTATTGGGTATTGAGTATTGAGATAGCTTCACCCAATACTGTAAGCGTAAGACAGGCAAGGCCCGTGTCGCTTTGCGATACTAGTGACGTAAGACAGGCAAGGGACGTGTCGCTTCGCGATACCCATCACCCAATACTCAATACAGAGAAGCAATGAGCATTCTTTCCTGGCTGAAACGCAAACCGAAACTGAAGGCCTACGGCATCATCTCCGGCGGCCTCGACAGCACGCTGGCCGCGCTGATCGTCAAGCGCCTTGGCGTTGAGGTGCGCCTGCTCTACTGCCGTACCGGGTATCCTGCCGGGCGCAAGACAATGATCCGCGGGGCGGATTCCACCGTAGGTGCGCCTGCCGCCGTCGCGTCTGCCCCCCATTCCTGTCTTCCGACAGGAAGACATGGGGGCGAGGCGCACTTACAAAAGGTGCCGCCTGCTGTTGAGCGGGCGGTTGATCTTATTAGAGCGCCGCTGGAGGTGGCGGACATCAGCGGTGAATGCCTGCGGGTGCTGCTGGAGCCAAAACACGGTTACGGTTCGGCGGCCAATCCCTGCATCGATTGCCACGTGGCCATGCTGAGGGAGGCGGCGCGGCGGCTTGAAAAATGGGGCGGAGACTTTGTCTTCTCGGGAGAAGTGGCGGGACAGCGTCCCAAGAGTCAGCGCATACCCACGCTGCGCCTGGTGGAGAAAGAGGCGGGCCTTGAGGGGCGTCTGGTCAGGCCCCTTTCACAGAAACTCCTGCCGCCTTCTGCGCTGCAGGAGGAGGGGAAGCTGGACGGGGAGAAGTTATACGGGATAAGCGGGCGCTCGCGCGCCGGGCAGATGAGATTGGCGGAGGAATTCGGGCTCAAGGACTATCCCAGCCCGGCGGGGGGTTGCCTGGTGACGGACAAGAACTTCGCCGCCCGCTTTTTTGACTTCAAGGACAAGCGGCGGGCCGGGCAGTTGGTGGAACGCGACCTTTTCTTGCTGGCGCTGGGCCGGCATTTCCGAATTGATGATGAAACTAAGCTTATCGTGGGCCGCGAGGCCGCCGAGAACGAGCTGCTGGAGAAACACGCCGGGGAAGACATGCTCTTGGAGGTGAACGGTTACCCTGGCCCAACATCGTTACTACAGGTGTTCGAGTCGGCGAATCGGCGAGATCGCGAAACGGCGAATAAAGACAGCATTCATGTCGCGGTAGAACTAGCGGCGGCAATCACCGTTCGTTACAGTGATTGTCCAAAGGGGAAGAAGGCAAGGGTGAAGTGGTGGGGGAAGAACGGGGAGGGGGAGTTAGAGGATGTGAGCGGGATCGAAGACGGGGATCTTGAGAAGATGAGGGTGTGATGACCACAGCGCCAACCGCAGGTAGGGGCGCAGCATGCTGCGCCCGCTACATACGGAATGAAAAAACCCCTGACGGCATGCATGCCGCCAGGAGTTTTCCTTGATGGGTATCCTCACGCTTTAACAATACAATCCACCGGGCAGACCTCTATGCACTTGGGGTTACCATCGTTC
>CBDVCL010000024.1:0-11567 GCA_965372475.1 uncultured bacterium
CGCAGTCATTCTCCTGCTTAAATCATGAGAGACCTATTTCCGCTAAATTGATTTACGATTCCGTTTATTATGGTTTTATATTCGTCATCAGTATATGTAAAGTCTTTAATAAAGTGACATCTTTTTCCCCTCACTTATTTCGCTGATTACGCTGATGCCGGCTTTGCCGGCCCGCTGATTGCGCTGATCTACAATCCGCGTAATCTGCGGTGCTGTTCGCCGCGTAATCCGCGCTTACCAACTCGCCTTGGTGACCCCAGTGATCAACCCATGGCTGGCCAACTGGCGAAAACATATGCGGCACATGTCGAACTTGCGCATGTAACCGCGCCTGCGTCCGCAACGCGGACAACGGTTATAATGCCGCACCTTGAACTTGCTTCCCCTCTTGTGTTTCTCTATCCAGGACTTCTTCGCCATATGGTCTATCCCGCCTTCTCCTCTTTTTCCTTCTTGCCCTTGCGCTGGAACGGCATGCCTAACGCTTTCAACAATTCATATCCTCCCCTGTCATCCTTCGCCGTGGTAACCATGGTCACGTTCAAACCATGTACGCTCTCGACCTTGTCATACTCGATCTCGGGGAATATTATCTGCTCCCTGAGGCCGATGGTGTAATTACCCCGCCCGTCGAACCCCTCGACCGACACGCCGCGGAAATCCATGATGCGAGGCAAGGCGAAGTTTATCAAGCGATAGAGGAAATCATACATCCGGTCCCCTCGCAGGGTTAGCATGCATCCTATCTTTACGCCCCGCCGGATCTTGAAATTAGAGATGGCTTTCTTGGCCCTGGTCACGATCGGTCGCTGTCCGGATATCACCGCTAGTTCACTCGCTACGGCTTCCATGAACTTGGTCTCGCCGGAGGTAGACGCCGTTCCCATGCCGACATTCAGCACCACTTTCTGCAAGCGGGGACACTGCAGCACATTCTTGCAGCCCAGCCGGCGGCACAGGCCCGGCACTACTTCTTTGCGGTATTTCTCCTTGAGCAGCGGCATCGTCATTCGTCTATTACCTCCCGGCACTTGCAACAGACCCTGACAGCAGTGCCGTCGTCCAAGCGCTTCTTACCCAGCCTCGTCGGACGGCTGCAACGCGGGCAGACCAGCACCACGTTAGAGGCGGCCAGAGCGGCCTCCTTTTCCAGTATGCCCCCCTGCTGAATCTTCTGGCTTGGTTTGGTATGCCGCTTGATGAAATTAACCTTCTCAACGATGACCCGACTGCCGCCGCTCACGACCTTAAGCACCCTTCCCTCTTTTCCTTTGTCACGGCCGGCAATGACCTTCACGTTGTCTCCCTTTTTAACGTGGGCCCTCTTCACCGCGTCGCGCTTCAGTTTTTTTAGTTTCTCCTTGATGCCCATTCTTCATTCTCCACATCACCGGGAAGTCAGAGGTCGGAGGTCGGGAATCGGATCAACCCGACTTCAGACTTCCGACTTCCCGTTCACACTACTTCATCAGCCAATGAGATTATCTTCACGAAATCGTCGCGCAGCTCCTTCGCCACCGGGCCGAAAACCCGCGTGCCCACCGGACTTTTCTGCTCATCGATGATCACCACGGCGTTGTCGTCGAACTTCACGTAAGACCCATCGCGGCGGCGAATCTCCTTGACTGTGCGCACCACCACCGCCTTGACCACCTGGCTCTTCTTCACGGCCCCGGCCGGGATGGCTTCTTTTACCGCGCCGACGATGATATCCCCAACACGGGCATAGCGCCGCCCGGAACTACCGAGAATCCCAATACACATAAGCCGGCGGGCGCCTGTATTGTCAGCCACGTTCAAGCGGCTCTGCACCTGGATCATCCCTACCTATTTCCTCTTCTTCTCTTCCCGTGGTCACCTTGCCGCCCTTGCTGCCCAGCACGCGCACGAGGCGCCAGCGTTTGCGCCGCGACATCGGCCTGCTTTCCATGATCTCTACTTCGTTGCCGACCTGCGCCTTGCCTTCCTCGTCGTGCACCAGCAACCTGGTACGACGGCGCATGGCCTTCTTATAGAGAGGGTGCGCTGTCACCCTTTCCAACTGCACAGCGATAGTCTTCTGGCCGCTCAGGGCAACCACCACCCCGCGCTTCACGACCCGTCGCGTTCTCTCTTTCGCCGTCGCCTTCATTTTTTCACCTTTTTCTCCGCTTTGGCGGCGGCAGCCTTCTTCACTTCCTTCTCCTTCGCGCCACCCTCTTTCGCAAGCTGGCGAATACCCAGCTCATCCTCGCGCACCATGGTTAGCACCCGCGCAAGGTCACGCTTGAGATGCTTCATAGCGCCGGTATCCTCTAACTGCTGGGTAACCCGCTTGACATTGAGCTCAAAAAGCTGCTCGCGCAATTCATCCCTCTTCAGCTCAAGCTCCGCCCTGGTCATGCCCCGCAGTTCTTTCTTCTTCAATACCATCGTTATTGCCTTATTGCTGTCGCTAGCCCTTCGGTTGCCCTCAGGGCCCTTCCAGCCCTGAGGGAGCGAAGCGAATCGAAGGGTTCCTCGTCCCCCGTTGCTCGTAGGCTATCAAGAACGAACGACGAAGGACGAACGACGAGCGACGAATGATCATGCTCCGCGTGAAATAAAACGCGTTTTAAACGGCATCTTATGCGATGCCAAGCGCATCGCCTCCTCGGCGATCTCCCTGCTCACACCATCTATCTCGAAGATGATCTTGCCGGGCCGCAGCACAGCTACCCAGCTCTCGGGCGCACCTTTCCCCTTGCCCATCCTGGTCTCAGCCGGTTTCTTGGTCACGGGCTTATCCGGGAATATCCGGATCCACACCTTGCCGCCCCGCTTCATGTGCCTGGTCAGGGCCACGCGCGCCGCCTCGATCTGTCGATCGGTCAGCCAGCCTCCTTCCAGCACCTTGATGCCGAAAGAGCCGAAGCTCAGCTTGCCGCCCTTGTTTGTCGGGCCACCCCGCCGGCCGCCGCGCTGCTGCTTGCGATGCTTGACCCGTTTTGGCATTAGCATGATCTTTCCCTCCGGGTGTTCTTTCGCTCCGCGAAAGAACAGCGCCCCGCCGTCTGCCTATCGGCAGACGGGCTAGCGGGGCGGTCTACTGCTCTATTCAGGGCCCAGCTTCCTTCAAACACATCTGAGAGCTGGGGTCATTCCGTCTCCACAAGAAATATATGAGAACGGGGCTCTACTGCTCCCGCGAAGATAATCTTTCGTAATCCTACTTGTTCCGTTTTATCTTGGATTCCCCACCGGCATCGGCCTTTTTCGCTGCCTCCGCCGTCTTCTTTCCCCTCCCAGGCGCCTCCGCTCTGGCCTCGGGCTTTCTGCCCGGTGGACGAGGCCTTCTTGCCCTAGCCTGCTCCCGCATGCCCAGCTCGGCATCTTTCCCCGCCTCATCCTTGTGGACCCAGACCTTCACCCCCACGGTACCGTAAGCGGCGAAAGCCGTGGCCGCCGCGTAGTCAATATTCGCGCGCAGGGTGTGCAGTGGCAAGCTGCCGTCCTTGACCCACTCCGCGCGGGCAATCTCGCCGCCGCCGAGCCGTCCGCTCAACCTGATCTTTATGCCGAGCGCTCCCGCCTCCATCGCCATCTGCAAGGCCCGGCGCATAGCCCGTCGATACGCGGCCCTTCTCTCTATCTGCTCCGCGATGTTATTGGCAATAAGAGCGGCACTGCAATCGGGAGAGACTTCCTCTTTTATATCCAGCTTGACCGATTTACGCGTCATCTTCTCCAGGTCGGCGATCAAGCGTTCCACCTCCAGACCGCCCTTACCTATCGCAAGACGCCTGCGGGCGACACGGACGAACACCCTTACCTCTTGAAGAAAATGCTCCGTCTTTATCTCAGAGATGCCGGCGGTAGAAAGCCTCTCGCTGACCACCTCCTTCAAACGAAGGTCCTCGTGCAGCCACTTGGCATAGTTCTTGGAATTATACCACTTGGAATTCCATTCCTTGCTGACACCCAGCCTGAAACTTATCGGGTTTACTTTCTGTCCCATTTGCCCTTTTTCTCTCTGCCCGCCTTCACTTCACCCCTCGCCCTTTACCTTTTTTCCCTCTTCCCTTTTCCTTTTTCCTTCTCGCCGTCCGGTTTCTTCGTGGCTTTGGCCGGCGGTTCCTTCGCCCCTTTGCCATCCTGCTTCTTGACCTTCTTGTCCGCCTCTTTCACCGCCTCTTCCACCGTTGCCGCTCCCGCCTGCCGCGCCACCACCACTTGCAGATGACTCGTACGACGCCTCAACTTGCCCACGCGTCCCATGGCCTTAGGCGTCCAACGCTTCGCATCCCTGGGCTGGGGGCCTTCATCAACCCTTACGGCCCTTACAACCAGGCCCTCTGCATTTCCCTTGGACCGGTCCTTGGCATTGCCGAGGACGGAACGCAGGGCGCACTCCATGAAGCGTCCCGCCTTCTTGGGCACATAGCGCAGCAGGGCGATGGCCTCAGCCAAGGGCTTACCCCTGACCAGCGCCGCCACCTGGCGAAGCTTCCGCGGCGATATCTTCAAGTAGCGCGATGAAGCTTTGAACGTCCCTTCCATCACTCCATTCCCTCTCACAGTTCGCGGATTACGCCGAAGCCCTGAACCTTGCGCGCTGCCGCGCTCCGGTTCCGGCCCCGCAGATTACGCCGATGATGTATCCGCGTAATCGGCGGCGCCGTTATCTGCGTAATCGGCGGCTTGATGTTATTCCTCACTACTCCTTCACTTCCGTCTTCTCCCGCCCGGAATGGGCGCGGAAGAACCTGGTCGGGCTGAATTCCCCCAGCTTGTGCCCAACCATATTCTCCGTAATGTAGATCGGCATGAACCTCTTGCCGTTGTGGATCGCAAAAGTGTATCCGACCATCTCCGGCGTCACGGTGGACCGCCTCGACCAGGTCTTGATCACTTTCTTATCCCCCGTAACCCGCATCTGGTTGACCTTTCGCAGGAGCTTCTCGTCAACAAAAGGCCCCTTCTTCAGCGATCGACTCATTGTCTTTCTCTTCCTGTTTCTATGGGAAGTCGGCCGTCAGAAGTCGGCAGCCGGGTTTCCGACTTCATACTTCCGACCTCCTACTTCCTCGTCTTAATCACCATCCACTTGTTCCGTCGTCCACGACCCGTCTTATACCCCTTGGCCGGAATCTGGTTCCTAGAAGTCGGGTGACGCCCGCCAGAGCTTTTCCCCTCGCCTCCACCCATCGGATGATCGACCGGGTTCATCGCCACGGCCCGTACCCTTGGGCGGCGCCCCATCCAGCGCCTGCGACCGGCCTTGCCCAGGGAAACATTCTGATGGTCGATATTGCCGACCTGGCCCACCGTGGCCCGGCAGCGCAGGCTTACCAACCTCACCTCCCCCGAGGGCATCTTGACATGGCCATACTCGCCTTCCTTTGCCAGCAATTGAGCGGCGCTTCCCGCGCTGCGTGCCAGCTGGCCCCCTTTCCCCGGCCGTAGTTCGATATTGTGAATCATCGTTCCCGCCGGCAAGAAACGCAATGGCAGCGTGTTGCCCGGCTGGATGTCAGCCTTCTCGCCCGAAATGAGAGCACTCCCCTTTTCCAGCCCCGACGGCGCCAAGACATAGCGGCGCTCCCCGTCACCGTAGACAACGCGAGCGATGAGGGCGGAACGGAAAGGATCCCGCTCTATAGCTTCCACGCGAGCCGACTGGCCGTCCTTATCCCGCTTGAAATCTATGCTTCGATAGCGCCTTTTCGCCCCGCCTCCCCGTCGCGGCGCGGTGATGCGGCCGCTGTTATTCCGCCCCCCCGTGCGCTTCAGCCGCCGGGTGAGCTTCTTCAGGGGCTTTGTCTTTGCCGCATCCCCAATTTCCAGGATCGTCATCCCCCGCCGCCCGGGTGATGTGGGTTTGTATTTCTTTATCGCCATAGTTATTTACTCATTGCGCGGCGACAAGCTCCGCTTATCGCCATTTCACCTCGTGGATCGTCTATCGGCTATCGTCTATCGTGATGCCCGCGTGATCTTCCCGATCGCCCGAGCGACGATAGACGAGCGACGACACTACGCCTCAAACATCTCAATCTTAGATCCCTTCTTCAGGGTGACTATCGCCTTCTTCCAATCAGGGGACTTGTTGTAGCGCGTCCCCATCCTTCTTGTTTTGCCCCGCACCTTCATCACACGCACCCGCGCCACCTTAAAGTCCTTCTGCCCCTTGCCGAAAATGGTTTCCACGGCACGGCCAATCTCTATCTTGTTCGCCTGGCGATTCACGCGAAAGACATACTTGTTCTCGTCATCCTTCATTTTCTGGCTGCGCTCGGTAAGCACCGGGCCAAGCACCACTTTGTATGCTTCGGTCATTGTCTTTTCCTCAAGCTACCATCAGGTCGTTGGTCGTTAGTGCATCACGACAGCAAACACTAGCGACGAGCGACTAGCAACGAGCGACTACTCCTTCGTACCGCCACCCCCACTCAACAGCCCACTCAATCCCTTGTCGGCGGCCGCACTCACCACCAGGTAGTCAGCGTTCATCACATCAAGAGCGTTCAACCTTGCCACGGTCAACAAGCGAACATCGACGAGGTTGCGGAAAGCCCGCCTTGTTTCCTTCTCCTCGCCTCCCAGCAGCAGCAGCACCCGGCCGGAGATACCCAGCTTGTCGAGCCAAGCCCGCGCCAGCTTGCTACGCGGCTCGGCCGGGAAATCCCCGCTTACCAGTACCAACCGTTCCGCCCGGGATTTATCCAAGAGGGCGCTGCAAGTGGCCCGTTTCCTCTGCTTGCGGTTCAACCTGCGATGATATTCTGCCCCGCCAGGGCCGAAAGCCACGCCGCCGCCCCGCCATTGCACGGCGCGAATGCTGCCCTGGCGGGCCCGGCCGGTACCTTTCTGCCGCCACGGCTTGGCGCCGCCGCCACGCACCTTGCCACGTGACTTGCTGTGCGCGGCTTTGCCGCGGCGATTGCCCGCCTGGACACGCGCCGCCCAGGCAAGGGCATGCTCGTCCACCGAAAAGCCAGCCGCCGGCTCTATCAAGCGTGGTTGCTGCTCTTCGCCAGCTCCGTTTACCACTTTCAGCTTTACCCGGCTCTCCACCATATCCTCAATCGGATTTTATAACGATCACCAAAGTTCCCTTGCCGCCCGGCACGGCCCCCTGCACCACCATCATGTTCTGCGCCGCGTCCACCTCGATCACTCGCAAGTTCTTGGCCGTGACCTTCTCCCCTCCCATGCGCCCGGGCATCTTCATCCCCGGGAAGACACGCGAAGGGTAAGAGCTCTGGCCGATCGACCCCGGGGCGCGATGGAACATCGAACCGTGACTGCCGCCGCCACCGCTAAAGTGCCAGCGCTTTATCACTCCGGCGAATCCCTTACCCCGTGATACGCCCTGTATATCCACTTTCTCCACGTCCTTGAAGACGTCTGCCAGTCTGAGCTCCGAGCCCACGCTCAGGCCCTGGGTGTCCTCACCGTCCTTAAGCCTCAGTTCACGCAGGTGCTTTTGGGGTGAGACCTTCGCCGCGTCGAAATACCCGCGCAAGGGCCGGCTCAAGCGCCGCCTACTCCGGCGCCGGCGCGGCTTGGCCTCTTTCGTCGTCTCCTCCGTTCCCTGTCCTTTTTCTTCCTCCTCCTTGCCGTTCCCGGCGGCAGTACCCTCATCGGCCACCTGGTCGAATCCCAGTTGGACGGCGCTGTAACCGTGCCGTTCGGCCGTCTTTAAAGCAACCACCGTGCAGGGGCCCACCTCCAGTATCGTCACCGGCACCAAATCACCCGTCTCGGCGTTGAAGACCTGGCTCATGCCCACTTTTCTTCCGAGCAGTCCGTTCAACTCATACCTCTGAAATTGATCTCCGCTTCCACTCCCGCCGGCAGACTTATCCTCTGCATCGCTTCCATCGTGCGTTGGTTCGAACCGCGCACGATGATCAAACGCTTGTGCGTACGCATCTCGAACTGCTCCCGCGATTTCTTGTCCACGTGCGGCGAACGCAGCACGGTGTATCGCTGTATCCGCGTTGGCAAGGGAATAGGACCGGCAATATCCGCGCCTGTATCCCGAACAACGCGGATTATCTGTTCCACGCCAATTTCCAAGCTGCGATGGTCGAAGGACTTCAGCTTTATCCGCATGTCCTCTTGCTTCTTCTTGCTCTTAGCTTTGCCCTTCGCTTTGTCCTTCGCTTTGTCCTTAGCCATACTCTCCTCCGCGCTTTTCTGGAAATGGCCTGCTGCCGCCCGCCGAGAGCGCCGAGTCGACGCCGATAGCGCCGCGCAGGCCCCTCGCCGCGTCCTCTGCAGTTCCTCTGCGCGCTCTGCGAACTGACTGGTCCATTACCGTTTTTCCTTGTGCACGGTATGCTTCCTGCAACGAGAGCAGAACTTCTTCAACTCCAGCTTGGCGCCACCGCCACCACCCTTGCTCTTCTTGCTGCGATTAAGCGTGTAGTTCTGCTCCTGGCAACCGCTGCAAACGAGTTTTACGATGGTGCGTTCCATTGGTCTTTCGCCACGCGAAAGACCAGAGCAGGTGAGCAGGTGACAGGTGAGCAACCGATTGCTGCGAACCTGCGGTCTACTGCTCTACTGTTCTACTGCTCTGGGTCCTCGCCTCCTTATTCTTTTATCTCGCTCACCACACCGGCACCGACAGTACGCCCGCCTTCCCTGATCGCGAACCTGAGTTCCTTTTCCATCGCGATCGGCGTAATCAGTTCCACATCCACTTCGACGTCATCGCCGGGCATCACCATCTTCGTTCCCTCCGGCAGGGCCACAGACCCCGTCACGTCGGTGGTGCGGAAGTAGAACTGCGGCCGATAACCCGAGAAGAAGGACGTGTGGCGCCCACCCTCCTCCTTGGTCAAAACGTAGACCTTGGCGACAAACTTCTTGTGCGGCTTGATACTGCCCGGCTTGGCAACGACCTGGCCGCGCTCGATACCGTCTTTCTCGACCCCGCGCAGGAGCAGGCCTACGTTGTCGCCGGCCATGCCTGAATCCAGGATCTTTCGGAACATCTCCACGCCGGTGACCACGGTCTTCGAGGTATCACGGATACCGATGATCTCGACGTTGTCCCCCATGTGGACTTCGCCGCGCTCTATCCTTCCCGTAGCCACGGTGCCGCGACCCTGGATGGAGAAGACGTCTTCCACAGCCAGCAGGAAATCCTTCTCCACGTCCCGCTTCGGGTCGGGGATATACTCGTCAAGCGCCTTGAGAAGCTCTAGGACGGTCTTGCACTTCTCGCACTCCTCCTTGCCGCAACCGCACTCCATCGCCTGCAAGGCTGAGCCCTTGATCACCGGGATCTTGTCGCCAGGGAACTCGTACTTGTCCAGCAACTCCCGCACCTCCACCTCTACCAGCTCCAGGAGTTCCTTGTCGTCGACCTGGTCGACCTTGTTGAGATAAACCACTATGTGCGGCACACCGACCTGCCGCGCCAGCAGGATATGCTCCCGCGTCTGCGGCATGGGGCCGTCGGCGGCGCTTACCACCAGTACCGCCCCGTCCATTTGCGCCGCGCCCGTAACCTTGTTCTTGATATAGTCGGCGTGGCCGGGGCAATCGATATGGGCATAATGCCTCTTATCCGTCGAGTATTCCACGTGCGCCACGGCGATGGTGATGCCGCGCTCCTTTTCCTCCGGGGCGTTATCGATGTCGTCGAAATTCTTCTCCTCGGCCATTCCCTTCTTAGCCAGGCACTTGGTGATAGCCGAGGTGAGCGTTGTCTTGCCATGGTCCACGTGACCGATGGTGCCCACGTTAACGTGCGTCTTACTCCTGTCAAATTTCTCCTTCGCCATCGTATCCTCCTTCTACTTTAAGTTTCAATAGCCAAGATGCCACTTCCCTTTTCCTATTCTCAATTACCGGCTTACGACCACATCCTGAATCTGGAAAGTAATAGTCGTTGCGGCACTAGAACAGACAGGGAAGCAGCCCGATCAGCGTCCCCCCTGCCACCAAAAGGCTCTTGCCGCCTCTTTGCCCCTCGCCCGCAGCGGCTCGCTTGCTGTCCCTGGCCCGGTATTGCCGGAACTCCATGCTGTAGCTTGCCCGTCCCTGCGTCATTGATCTAAGGTCACCGGCATATCCGAACATCGTAGCCAACGGTACTTCGGCCTCAATGATCTGTGTATCTCCCTTCGCCCGCACCATCATCACCCTGCCCCGCTTCATCTCGACGTTCGACAGGACATCACCGAGATATTTCTCGGGCGTGACAACGTTCAGGCTCATTATCGGCTCGAGGATGACCGGAGCCGCCTTCTCCAGCCCCTTGCGCGCGGCCAGGTAGCCGGCCATCTTGAAAGCCAAGTCCGAGGAGTCCACCTCGTGAAAAGAACCGTCCAGCAGGGTGGCCGTCACGTCGAGCACGGGGTATCCTCCCGCGGGACCACTCTCCAGGGCCTCGCGTATCCCCTGCTCAACCGCGGGTATGAATTCCTTGGGAATCCTTCCCTCTCGCACCTTGCTGCGAAAAAGAAAGCCACCGCCCGGTTGGCTGGGCGCCAGCGTGAGTTTCACGTGCCCGTATTGACCCCTGCCACCGGTCTGCTTCACGTAGCGTTCTACGCAAGTCACGCTCTTGGTGATCGTCTCCTTGTAGGCTACTTGCGGCCGCCCTATGTTAGCCTGCACCTGGAATTCCCGTTTCAAGCGGTCGATCACCACCTCCAGGTGCAATTCGCCCATGCCGGCGATGAGCAACTGGCCGGTGTCCTTGTCCACCCCGACCCGGAAGGTCGGGTCCTCTTCCGCCAGGCGCGCCAGGGCTTTGACCAACCCGTCCTGGTCCTTCTGTGTGCGCGGCTCCATCGCCACTTGCGTCACCGGCTCGGCGAACTTCGGCTCCTCCAGCAGGATAGGCTTCTCCGGGTCGCAAAGCGTATCGCCTGTATATGTTTCTTTCAGACCCACCACCGCTACGATATCCCCAGCCGAGAGGTGCTCCAGCTTGCGCCGCTTGTTCGCGTGCATCAACAGCACGCGCTGTATATTCTGCCGCTCCTGCCGGTTGGCGTTGAGCACCGCCGCGCCGGAATCGAGCTTCCCGGAATACACCCTGAGGTAGACAAGCTTGCCGACATGCGGGTCGCTTGCCACCTTGAAAGCCAGGGCACAGAAAGGCTCATCGTAATCTGGTTTCCGGCAGAGCGTTTCGCCATCCGCCGTCTTCCCCTCTATCGACGGGATGTCCTGCGGTGACGGCAGGTAATCTATCACGGCGTCTATCACCGGTTGCACGCCCACATTGCGGAAGGCCGCACCGCAGAGCACCGGCACCACTTGCCCGGCAATCACCGTCCGCCGCAGTGCTTCCTTTATCTCCTTCACCTCTACTCCGTCTTTCTCCAGGTATGCTTCCGCGAAGCCATCGTCGCACTCGCTGATCGCCTCTAGCATCTCCTGCCGCGCCTGCCCCACCTTCTCGACCAGCTCCGCCGGAACTTCCCCCTCCTCTATTTCCGCACCCAGCGTCTTCTCCTGCCAACGCAGGGCCTTCATCTTTACCAGGTCGATCACGCCGCGGAAATCTCCGCCGCTGCCCCAAGGCAATTGCAGGGCGACGGGATTCGCTTTCAGCACTTCCTTCATCTGTTTGATTA
>CBDVCL010000025.1:0-11562 GCA_965372475.1 uncultured bacterium
TCTTGGAGAAGCCTCGAATCAGGAGCGTGTTGTCGTAGACGTCGGCGAGCGAGGACGACCTGGTGAAGCGGGGGTCAAAGCTGATCAGCTTGGCTCCCTTCTTCATCGCCTCGTTCACGTACTTGAAGGACATCGGGTGCTGCTCGGCGGCGTTGCTGCCGATGATCATGATGCAGTCGCTGTTGCCGATGTCGATCCAGTGGTTGGTCATCGCGCCACGGCCGAAGCTTTCGGCGAGCGCGGCGACGGTGGACGAGTGGCATATGCGCGCCTGGTGCTCCATGTAGACCACGCCCAAGCCGCGCAGGAACTTGTGGTACATGTAGCATTCTTCGTTGTCCAGGGCCGCGCCGCCCAGGGCGGAGATGCCCATGGTGCGGTTGACCACGTTGCCCTTCTCATCCTTAGCCTGCCAGGTAGCGTCCCTGGTGGCCTTGATGTTCCGGGCGATCCTGTTCAGGGCCCAATCCCAACTCTTCACTTCCCACTTGTCGGAATTAGGGGGGCGGTAACGGACCTTGGAAAGCCGCCTGCTGTTGTTCGCGACCTGGTAAAGCGCCTGGCCCTTGCTGCACAGGGCTCCCTTGTTGATGGGGTGATCCGGGTCGCCTTCCGTGTTGAGCACCTTCTTCTTCTCCACCCCGACGATGAGGCCGCAGCCAACACCGCAGTAGGGGCAGATGGTGGTGGTTTCTTTGGCGTACTTCACGGGCTTGTCGCCGAGGCCCTTTTTCGCCACCAAGTCGATGCCAAGGCCACCGATCAGCAACGTGCCGACTGCGGTGGCTCCTGTCACCTTAAGGAACGACCTTCTCGTTACTTTCATCTTCCTCCTCCTTGATTAAACCATTTATCTAAAAGCTTCTTGCTAAAACCCTCCTTCGCGGCCAAGACGTCCAAGTGGGCCGTCTTGATGTCCTCCACCAGGAACAGTATCGGCTCCTGCGATTTTCTCTTTTTCTCGTCTATCGTCTTCACGTACCCCTTGCACTCGCGGCAGACGTCCGCGCGATAGGGACTGCCGTCCTCGATAAAGAAGAAATCCAGTTTCTTCTGCTCCTCGGTGCCGCAAAACGGGCACTTGATCCTCTTGTCCTTCCACTGCGTGTTGCAGAGCGTGCACCAGTAATAGCGAGTGCCGGTCTCCCGCTCGAGGCGGGACATGGCGGGATAAGAATCACAGGCGGGGCACTTCCCCGTGCTCCACATGAGCTCCCGGATCTCCTCGTAGCTGTCCTGCAGGAAGGCCTCGAATATCGGGCGGAAGACATTCAGCGATAGGGACAACAGCAATTCCGGGCTTACCTTCAAGCCCTTCTGCAGGGACGAGAAGCCATCACCACCGCAGACAACCGCCTCCTGCACCGCGGCGAGGTCAACTTCACCAGCGGCGATCGCCTGCTTGAGCTTCGCTATCTCGTCCCGGTTCTGCTTAGCGTACTCGCTTTCGATATCGCATACCTCGGAAAACGAGCGCGCTACGAAATCCCCGTTTATCTTCAGCTTGGCGAGGTCCGCGATCTTCTCGCCTGCCTCTGCTTTCTCCTTCAACTCCGCGGCAGGGATCTCGGCGCGATCCAGCTGTTTTAAAGCTGCCTGTTTGAGATCGATGTGAGCTTTCAGTAGCCTGGCGACAAGTTCGACCACCTCGCCCTTGAGCTCACCCTCTTTGAGCTCCGCGCGAGCCCTGGTGATATCGTCTAGAGACTGGATAGACACCCGTGTTTTCTCCGCATCGCGTGCTGAAATGCCCCCGCTAATTGGAAGTCCCGTATTTATAGTGGATTCGCAAATAGATGTCAAGCGAAATATGCCCTGCCAAGGTAGGAGTTTCCAAGCCCCTCCCGCCTGGCGTTTCCGCGCGCTTCAATTAAGGGCGTAGAGGACGTTGCCTGCTGAGCGGAAGACCACGCGAGCATGCGCGTGCAGGGCTTGGTTTAAAACCAATTCCTGCCTTTCGCTCCAGGCATATTTGCCAAAACGTTTCTTCCAATCCTCAAACTTGCCCCTATTCAGGGCCACGTGCGTTACGCCGTCTCTTTGCAGGGCTCGCAGGAACTCAGAGAGGGTCCCGGCCCGTTCCAGATAATACGTCACGGCCGCCTTCTGCCAGAATTTTTCCCAGAGGCAATCCCTGCGGCAGTGGTATGTCTCGTCTTCGCCGATAAAGAGAATCTTGGCGCCCGCATCGGTCCCCTTGTTGATGAAGTCTATCATCGTGTGCGAAGACGACAGCTCGCATAACAATGCCTGGTCGTCCAGGTGGCCGAAGAGATAAGGAAAGAAGACTCGGTTGGCGAGCCGCTGCTGCGCCAGCCAGGCAAGGCTGACCAGCAGGAACGCCGCGAAGAGCGCACCGTAAGCGCGCCGCAACGCTGGCGGACGCCTTAGCGCCACTAGGAGTTGCGCGCTCGCCAGGGAGAGGAGCGCCAGCGCGGGCAGGAGGTACCGCGCCTGCTGGGCGGTGAGGGCCCAGGGGACGAGGTAGAGCCAGCCGAACAACAAGAGCCAAGACACGTGCCGCGCCGGGCGCACGAAGAAGGCGAGGGGCAACAGTGCCAGGAAGATGGGCCCGGGGGAGAAGGAATTGAAGCTATTGTAGCGGTCGACGCTCAGGTCCCAGGGAAGCCTTAAGTAGCTGATCGGGTTGCCGTACTTCATGCCGTATTTCCCCACGTCACCCAGCCAGACCGCTACTCTCTCGCTACTCACCCCCTTGAGCCTGAACCACTCATGCCACAGGGGAAACACGGGGTCGCCGACAAAGACCCAGTTTTTGACCAGCCAGGGAGATACCGGCAGCAACGCCGCAAGAGAGAAGAACGCCCCGCGCCTGAGGATCAGAGCCGCGCCCTCGCCTCTGCCGCCCGCCGCGTAGAGATAGCCGCACAGGAACAACGGGTACCAGAGAACGGTGTCCATCTTCACCGAGATGGCGCCGCCGAGCAAGAGGCCGGAGAGGACGAGCCATCCGTCCGTAGCGCGCTTTCCTTCCATCCAGATAAGCAGGGCGAACACGGCCGAGAAAAGGAGCCAGCTCTGCACGTTGGCCACGGCCGCCACGATGGACGTAAACCCCATCACCGGCACCGCAAGGAAGAGAGCGCAAGCCGGCAGGAACGCGGCTTCACATTTGTAGCGGATGCAGTAGCCGCCGAAAGCGAGGAAGAGCAGCAGCACCGCCAGGGAATTGAAGGACTTGACGAACGCTTCCCCGCCGAGGCAAAGGCAGGCGGCATTGACCATCTCCGCCGTGAGGAAATGGTCGGAGCAGATGGCGTAGGGACGCTCCACCAGCCCCCCCGCGTTGAGGAAGAGGCGCGGCAGGCCGATGTGGGTGAGCTGGTCGTCTAACCACCATACGGGGAGCAGACACCCGAGCAGCCCGAGCAGAAGAAAGGAGAAGCCGACGAACAAGAAGAAGACATCCATGGGTCGCGGTGTGCCCGTGCCCAGACCGCGCAGCAAGGCGAGCAGACCACTCAGGCTGTGCGGCGGCCTGAAGAGGAAGGCGAAGAAGGCGACCACCAGGACCAGGCGAAGAAGATTGGGCCGCAACAAGCCCAGCGAAGCTAAGGCGAAGAGGCAAAGGTATAAGACGAGAAAACCCAACGCGATCGAAAAGGCGGCGGCCTCCACGGCCGAAGCGGTACGCACGCGCAGTCTTTTCAGCACCGGCTCGCCCAAGCCATATGAAATGAAGGCAAGGGCAAGAAAGAGAGCCAGGTAAAGGAACAACTCGGCGGCGAGGCGCAGCGTTGTCGCGGCGGCAGGGGCGAAGTCACACAGCACGAGCCAGCCGCTCGCGGCCAGCGCGCCCGGCCGCAAGGGGTGGTAATGGAAGTAGAAGCAGATGACGGCGCAGGAGAAAAGAAGAGAGCCCAAAGTGATCAGGGCATGCGCAGAAGAGCGCCGGCGCCGGGACCTGGGACCTGGGACCTGGAACCTGGAAGACAAAGCTAGCGACCTCCTGGCATCTTCCGCACCTCGGCGAGGAGCGAAGATACGATCTTGCCCTGAGCAACTTGCTTCAGGACCTTGCCGTGTTTGAAGATAAGGCCCACGCCGTTGCCGCAGGCGACGCCGATATCCGCTTCGCGCGCCTCGCCGGGACCGTTTACCTCGCAGCCCATCACCGCAACGGTCAAGGGCCCCCTGAAATTCACGACGGCTCCACTCACGCGGCGCGCCAGGCGCGCCAGATCCACCCGGCAACGGCCGCAGACCGGGCAAGATATCACCTCCACACCCCTTCTCCTCAGGCCAAGTGCCGAGAGGATTCCATAAGCGATCCTTACCTCCGCCAACGGGTCACCGGTCACCGAGACGCGGATGGTGTCGCCGATCCCTTCGCGCAGGAGCGCCCCCAGCGCCAGGGAAGACTTGATCGCCGAGGCAATCTCGAGACCGGCTTCGGTCACCCCCAAGTGCAGTGGGTAATCCAGCTTGGCGGAGATAAGTCGATACGCCTCGATGGTACGGTCGACGCGCGATGACTTGAGAGAAAGAACCAGACTGCGCTGCCCAGCCTTCTCAAAGACGCGCACCGCCTCGATCGCCGAACCGACCATGGCACGGGCAGAGCGCCCCCCCCATTTCTTCATCGCCGCGCGGGAGAGCGAGCCGGCGTTTACGCCGATGCGTACCGCCGCCTTTGCCTTCCTTGCCGCCAGCGCCACCTGCCGCAGGCGTTGTGCCGAGCCGATGTTGCCGGGGTTGACCCTTATTTTGTCGACGCCCTTTCCTAACGCCGCTACAGCCAGCCGGTAATCGAAGTGGACGTCGGCGACCAGCGGCACGCTCGAGCCCTTTCTTGCGTGCGCCAGCGCCTCGACGTCGTCCTGGTCACGCACGGCGAGCCGCACTACCTCGCAACCCGCCGCCGCCAGCGCCTTGATCTCAGTCAGCACCGCCGCGCGGCGCGCCGTGGGCGTGCGCGTCATGCTCTGGACGACGATTGGGTTGCCGGCGCCGATCTTAACGGTACCGACACGCACGAGGCGGGTTCTTCGTCCTTTCACCATGCTCTCCACCATTTCGGATTGCGGATTACGCCCTGCGGATTATCAATCCGAAATCCGCACTTCGCCCCCAGCATCTTTAATATCAGTTCGTCCCCGGAGGGGGAAATCCGAAATCGCCTATGGTATCTGTGTTCGGAATATCTCCTGAAACCAGCGGCCAATATCGTTCACGGTAGCGAGCACAATCAAGAGGATGATGAAGGCGAAGCCGGCCTGCTTAAACACCATTATCGTGCGCACCTTTAGGGGGCGGCGGCGTAGCCCCTCGGCGATGGCGAGGAGGATCTCGCCACCGTCGACCACGGGTATCGGCAACAGGTTCAGCACGGCGAGCATGACATTAAGCATCACCACGAGGTGGACGAGGTCACGCCACCCCGACCGCGCCTCCTGGCCCATCATCCTGAATATGGTAATCGGCCCACCGATGGACTTGCGCACGTCCTGCTCGCCCATGAACAAGCTGGCGAGGCCGCGGCATATCTGCGTCAGTATCATATTCACCGAAACGAAGGCAACCCTAAACGCCTGCCATGGCCAGAGGCGCTCTAGCCTGTAATTCTCGACCGCGGGGGGGCGAATCCCCACCCGGCCTCCTCCCCCTATCTCCTCGGGCACCAGCAACACCCGGTGGCGCTTGCCTTTTCGCTCCACCAGGAACTCCGTTTCCTGCCCTGGGCGCTTGTAGACTATCCCCGCCACCTCTTCGAAACTGCTTACCTCTTTCCCGTCCACGCTTAGAACACGGTCCCCCTTCTTTATCCCCCCCACCTGACGCGCCGGCAGACCGATGATCGTCTCGCCGATCACGGCCGGCAAGGGCGGCGGCCCGCCGCTAACGCCGATCATGAACCGCTCCGTGCCTTCGTCGTACCTGGGACGGACACTGACCTTCACTTTCTCCCCGCCCCTTTGCAGGGACAGCTTCAACTCACGACCTTCGCTTCCCGCTTTCTCTCTTATCGCCCGGGATAGTTCACCCATGTTCCCCACGGCCGTTTCCTCAACGCTGACGATGATGTCCCCGTCGCGCACGCCGGCCGCGGCCGCAGGCCAGTCCGCGCGCACCTCCACCTTGACCGGATACACCTCCATTTTCACGCCGATCACCAAGATAAGGACCGTGATGAGGATAGCGCCAAGATAATTAAAAAAGGGACCGGCGAAATAGACAACCACCCGCTGCCACCAAGGCTTCCTGATGAAAGCGCGCTTGCTCAGCTTCCTGTAGTCCGCATCCTTCTCCGGGTATTCACCGTCCATCTTCACGTAGCCGCCCAGCGGCAGCCAGGATACCTGGTATTCCGTTTCGCCGCGGCGGAAGCCGAACACCTTGCGGCCGAATCCCAACGAGAATTTCTCTATCTTAACGTTTATCAGTTTGCCGGAGATGAAGTGTCCCATCTCGTGAATAAAGATGATCACGCCGAAGGACACTGCCACCCAGAACCAGGTCCACAGGCTTCCTAGTATCCCTGCCAAGGACAAGTCCATTATTTCCCCTTCTGCTTGATAATCAGTCGCGCCTCTCGCCGCGCCGCCGCATCCGCGCGCTTTACGTCCTTTAAGCCGACGAGCCGCGAGCTCCCCGTCTTAGCCAGGGTATCAGCGATAACGCGCCGGATTCCCGTGAAATCAAGCTTGCCCCCGAGAAAGGCGATCACCGCTTCCTCGTTTGCCGCGTTTAATACCGCGGCAGCCGTGCCGCCCCGCCTCAAAGCCTCGTAGGCAAGCTCGAGACAGGGAAACTCCTTCGCCGACAAGGGCAAGAACTCCAGCTGGCGGCTCCGCGATAGGTCGAGGCGGGGACTTCTTCGTTTGCGCCGCTCGGGATAGGTGAGCGCGTACTGAATGGGCAAACGCATGTCCGGCTCGGAAAGCTGGGCCAGCAAAGACCCGTCTACCAACTCGACCATTGAATGGACAAGCGACTGCGGATGTATCACCACCTTGATCTTCTCGGCGGGCACGCCGAAAAGATGATGGGCCTCTATCACCTCCAGGCCCTTGTTCATCATCGTGGCAGAATCGATGGTTATCTTCGGCCCCATCTTCCAGTTGGGATGCGCCAAGGCCTGGCCGGGCGTCACCTTCTTCAAGCGGGAAGGCTGCCAGCCCAGGAAAGGCCCGCCCGATGCCGTCAACCAGAGATTGTCCACCTCGCCCGCCGATATCCCCGCCAGGCACTGGAAGAGCGCGCTATGCTCGCTATCCACGGGAATCAGCTTGACCCCCGCCTTGCGCACAGCGGCCATCACCAGCTCGCCCGCCATCACCAGCACCTCCTTGGTCGCCAACGCTATATCTATTCCTTTATCTATCGCCGCTAACGTCGGCTCAAGAGCCGCCGCGCCGCTGATGGCGACCAAGCATATATCGGCCTCCGTTCCCTCGACCAACTGCCTGGCGGCGTTCGCCCCGCTGAAGAAGTTGACGCCCAACTTCTTCATCTCACCGGCGATCGCCCCTTTCTTGGCAAGGGCGAGTGCCACCGCCTCGGGCCGATAGCTCTTAACCTGCGCGGCCAACTCCCGCGCCTCGTCCAGCGTGGCCAAACCCACTACGCTGAAGTCGCCCCGCCGTTCGCTTATTACCCGCAGGGCGTTCTGGCCGATGGAACCGACTGAGCCGAGTATTATTACTTTCTTCATGCAAGCCTTCGGTTGTTGCTCGTTGCTCGTTGCTCGTTGCTTGTTGCTTATCCTCCTCCATGACATACTAGCAACCAGCGACAGCACTATTTCCTGTTCGGCTTGCCCTTATCCCTCTTGCCTACCCGCTTCGCTACCTTCACCTCGCTCGCCCTTATCACCCTCTCGTACAGCATGTAGCCGGGGCGGTACTCCTCGATTATCTTTCCGTCAGCGTGAGTAACGCTTTCCTCCTGCAGCACCGCCTGGTGATACTTGGGGTCGAACTTCTCGCCCAGGCATTCTATCCTCGTCAAGCCGAACCCGGTCAAAACCTCGCTCAGTTGCCGCTTGGTCATCTCCATCCCCTCGAGCAGTGGCCCGCTCTTCTCTTGTCCCTGTATCGCCTGCAGCGCCTTCTCCATGCTGTCGAGGACGGGAAGCAACCCCCTTATCAGCTCCTCGTTGGAAAATCGCCTCACCTCTTCCATTTCGCGGCCAGCACGCTTGCGGTAGTTCTCGAGGTCTGCCACGGCACGCAAGAAGCAGTCCTCCTTTGCCGATAACTGTTGGCGCAACTGTTCCTGCTCTTTCTTCTTGCCGCCCGTTGATGGAACGGCCCTTTTTTCCTCTTTGGCTCCCGCGCGCCCGGGTTCTTTATCCCGAGGCCGCTTCTTATTGCCGGGAGCATGGGATAATTTGCTCTTATCGTTTGTATCTTTCATCTCGTTCCTCGTGCGGTCCATTCACGGCGGCCCAGGCAACGGCGTTAACCACGACGCTGATAATATCAGTCTTCCGCCATGTTGGCTTTGCCATCGATCACGTGCGAAGTGAAATCGACCAGGGGGATGATGTGCTCGTAATCCATGCGCAGGGGCCCGATCACTGCCAGCAGGGCCGTTTCGTTTTCCTCGCCGGCACAGGCAGCGCTGACGAGGCTGCAATCTTTCATCTCCGGCAACAGGCTTTCGTCGCCGATGACCACGCTTACCCCCGGGCCGCTGATCCTCCGCCCCGCCATCTTGCCCAGCGCCGCCCCGTCATTGACGACGCGGAAGACCCGGCGCATGAAATCAGCGTTGCGAAACTCCGGCTGGTCCACGTCCGACCAGCCGTGCGAGTAGACAAAAGGAGCGTCCGACACCGTGCCGGCGCTAAGCTCACCCAGCATCGCTTCTAACCCACCACATAAGAAACGCGCCGAGACCAGGCGAAGTGGCAGGTCGGCCCTGTTCTTAAGCATCGATTCCAGACGCGTCCTGGCTGCCTCGAGCGTCAGGCCGGCAAGCTGTCCCATCACGAACAGGGAAAGGCGGTGCAGTTCCTCCCTGTTCAAGCGGTGGCGCTGACGCAGCACCTTGCGCCGCACCTGCTCCCCCTCCAGTACCAGCAAAACCATCACGCGTTTCTCACCCAGGGGTATGAATTCGACATGCGCAAGGTGCGAGTTGTCAAACCCCGGTAACAGGACCACACCTATCAGGCGCGAAAGCTCGGTAAGGAGCTTTATCCCCTCCTGCAAGACGTTGTCCTTCTTTCTTCCCGTTACAAGGCACTTGAGGATGTACTCCCGTTGCCCGGCGGGAAGCAACGGACTCTCTTCCATGCCGCGCACGAAGCAACGATACCCCGCGCCCGTAGGCACACGCCCAGCAGAGGTGTGCGGTTTGGCCAGCAGGCCTGCCTCCTCCAACGCGGACATCTCGTTCCGTATCGTCGCCGTGGACACACCGCGACCGAACTCTTCCGCTACCTGCGCGGAGGACACGGGCCGCGCTCGCCTGACATAGGTGCGGACAACCGCGTCCAAGACCCGCTTTTGCCGCTCTTCGTTTCTCTTCGACGGTCTGCCCATGCTGTTCCTATTATCCTAGATTAGGGAATAACAGTTGTTGCGGCACTAGCTGAAGTAATGGCGCAATACGAGGTACACCACGAAGAGTACGACGTATATCACCGCCAGCACCTTGAGATGCCACCGCCAACCGAAGTCTGCCGCCTTTTCTTCCTTCTTTTCAGCCATTTTTCCGCACATCTAGCCCTTCGAGCTTACCCCTTCAGGGCTAGTGCTGAATTGCCGAACCGTATTCACCCATAGAAGCACTAGATAACATCTCTGGATGCAATAGTCAAGGTCGTTATTCGTGAAGCGTTATTCGTGAAGCGCGCTTGAGATGGAAACGCTTCACGAGGGACGAATGACGAACTGAATCAAAAGAGCTCCACCGCAATACGATCGGCGAGAGGACGGCCGGAGGAGGTAAGCGTGATCCGCCCTTCTTCCAGGCTGAGTAGCCCGATCTCGGCGAGCTGGGAAACACGCCCGCGGAAGTCATGCCAACCTCTGCCGCACAGAACAGCCAGCTCATCCATCGCCAGCCCTTCTTCCAGGCGAAGACCGAGCATCACCCTCTCCCGCAGTGCGGTTGCCCTGTCTATCCCTTCTTCTTCGCGCCTACCCACCCCCGCGAGATAACCATCGATATCCGCGGCGTTCTTGTGTCTCCTGCCGTCAAGGAACGAACAGGCTGAAGGACCCAGGCCGATATATTCCCCGCCACGCCAGTAGACCAGGTTATGCCGGCACTCATAGCCTGCCAAGGCATGGTTGGAAAGTTCGTAATTCCTGTAGCCGGCGCCCCCCAGGCGGCTCTGAACCATCTCCAGGGCGTTGATCTCGTCCTCCTCGCCCCAGGCGCGTCCCGCCAGGAAGCCTCCGTCCTCGGCTTGGTCAAGCAGGTATACGGAAATGTGCTCCGGCACAAGCGCCACTGCCTCTTCGATGTTCCTTTCCAGATGTTGTGGCCGTGTTCCCGGTATACCTCCCATCAGGTCGATGTTGATATTAGCAAAGCCGGCGCGACGCGCGAGTTCAAAGGCGCGCATAGCGTTGCCGCCGCGGTGCCGCCGGCCAAGCGCCTTCAGTTCCTTATCGGCAAAGGACTGGCAACCTATGCTGAGTCGGTTTACTCCTGCGGCTTGTAGTTCGCGCAGGTAGTTTAATGTAAGGCCTTCAGGGTTGGCCTCGATAGTGATCTCGATTTCATTGACGCAGCACGCGCGAGCGACGGCGCAAATCCCGAATTCTCTGTCCACGAAATCAATCAAGGACGCCAGTTTTTGCGCCGGAGCGAGCGTGGGCGTACCGCCGCCGAAATATATAGTGGAAAACGGCCCGGCTTTGCCCTTGTATTCCATCAGTTCTTGCTTCAGGCGCTGAAAGTAATCCGCCGTTCGTCGCTCCCGCCGTCGCTCTTTCAGAGCTAGGGCGGGCAGGCTGTCGCTAGTCGTTCGCGAGTAGAAATGACAGTAAGGACACTTGGCGCGGCAGAAGGGGATGTGGATGTAGAGCGAAGCACAGGTCGTTGCTTGTTGCTCGTTGCTCGTTGCTCGTTCTCCCACTGCTACTCCTCCAACTTCAGGGCCGCAAGGAAGGCTTCCTTGGGCACCGCTACCTTACCGATGGACTGCATCCTCTTCTTCCCCTTTTTCTGTTTCTCCAGCAGTTTTCTCTTACGAGTCACATCGCCGCCATAGCACTTGGCGGTGACGTCCTTTCTCGCCGCCCTGACCGTACTGCGCGCGATTATCTCACCGCCTATCGCCGCCTGTATGGGCACGGCGAACATATGCCGTGGGATCAACTCGGCCAGCTTATCCACCATCGCGCGGGAACGGCGCCTGGCCTTATCGCGATGACATACAAAGGAGAAAGCCTCCACCTTTTCCTTGTTTACCAGCACGTCTACCTTCACCACCTGCGTGGGACGATAGTCCAAGGGGCTGTAATCCATAGAAGCGTAACCGCGCGACATCGACTTCAGGCGGTCGTAAAGGTCGATCACCACCTCGGCCAGCGGTATCTCGTATGCCAGCAGCACCCTCTCCGGATCGAGGAACTCTGT
>CBDVCL010000026.1:0-11451 GCA_965372475.1 uncultured bacterium
AGTGGCGTCCCTCTGCGGGCGCCACCCGCCGAAGGCGGGGTGTGTAAGAAGTAAGGGGAAGTAAGACGGAAAAAGGAAAAAGGGTAATTCTGAAGGAGGAAGAACAATGCAATTAGGATTCGTAAGTGCGATATTGCCGGACCTATCGCTCGAGGAAATAGCCGATTTCGCCGCCGACGAGGATTTTTCATGCGTGGAACTGATGTGCTGGCCGAAGGGCAAGGCCGAAAGGCGATATGCGGGCGTGACCCACATTGACGTGTCCGAGCTGAAGGCAGGCGAGGTCGGGCGTATCAAGGAGCTGATGGCCGGCAGTGGGGTCGAGATAAGCGGGCTGGGGTACTATCCGAATCCCCTGGCTCCTGACGCAAAGGAGGCGAAGGTCTACGTTGAACACATCAAGAAGGTGATTGTCGCCGCCCGGCTCCTGGGAGTAGGACGGGTGAATAGCTTTATCGGCCGGGACTGGAAAAAGACCGTAGATGAGAACTGGCCGCGGTTTATAAAGACCTGGAAGCCGTTGGTGAAGCTGGCGGAGGACAACGGCGTGAAGATAGGCATCGAGAACTGCCCGATGTATTTCAGCGGCGACGAGTGGCCGGGCGGCAAGAACCTGGCCCACTGCCCCGCGGTCTGGAGGCGGATGTTCGAGGACATTCCCAGCAAGAGTTTCGGGCTGAATTATGACCCCTCGCACCTGGTGTGGCAGAGGATCGACTACCTGAAGCCCCTGAGCGAGTTCAAGGAGAAGATATTCCACGTGCACGCCAAGGACGTGCGCGTAGACGCGTCGCGCCTGGATGACGTGGGCATCATGGCCACGCCGCTGGAATACCACGCGCCGAAGCTTCCCGGGCTGGGCGAGGTGGACTGGGGACGGTTCTTCTCCGTGCTGAGTGACCTGGGCTACGATGGGCCGGTGTGCATAGAAGTAGAGGACCGCGCCTACGAGGGGACGCTGGAGAGGCGCAAGGACGCGCTGAGGCAGAGCGGGACTTTCTTGCGCAACTACCTCTAGGGTTGTACGGTTGTATGGTTATACAGTTGTAAGGTGAATATATGCCGATGACCAAGGAAGAGATTATCAAAGCGGCGGAGGGGGTGGGCGGCTATATGAGCCGCGAGGAATTGGAGTGGCTCTACGACCACGCGAAGGGAGCAGTAGCGGAGATAGGCTCCTTCATGGGCCGCTCGGCCACCGTCTTCGGCCTGAGGATGAAAGAGACGGGAGGAGAATTGAACTGCGTCGATCCCTGGTTCACCGATTTCTCGACGCAGATGGTGCCGGCGGGCAAGACGTCGCGCCAGGTATTTGACGAGACGATGGCGAAGCACGGCCTGGAGCCGAAGATATACGCGAAGAAGAGCCTGGAAGTGGCGCCGCAGTTTGCGGACGGTTCGCTTGACCTGGTCTTCATCGATGGCGACCACGATATGATACGCGAGGACATAGAGGCCTGGCAAGCGAAACTGAAGCGGGGCGGTATGCTCTGCGGGCACAATCACGAGCCCGATATGCCGCAGGTGCAGAAGGTGGTGGACGAGCTTTATCCGGAGCGCGAGATCTGCGGCACGATATGGAGTTGTAAGGTCTGAGGTGGGAAGTGGGAGGCGGGAAGTGGGAAAGGTAATCAAGCCCGTCACAATAAGCGACACAAGGAGGAGAGCCGTGAAGGTTCTTTTTTGTGTATGCCTGTTTCTGCTGAGCCCGGCGCTTAGGGCGGAAGCGGGTGTGGTGCGCCTGGAGGCGGAAGACGCCCTGCTCTACGGCGTGAAAGAGGCATACGAGCGGGGCGGGTATTCAGGCGGCGGCTACGTCACGGGCTTCGACGAGGATGGGGACAGGCTGGAGTTCCGCTTCGAGGCAGAGCGGGGTCTCTACGAGCTGGTGATCGGGTACTCCTGCACGATGGGGGAGAAGGGATTTGAGCTGAGCGTGAATGCCGAGCGCGCCGACGGGCAGTTTCCTGATACGGGGGAATCCTTCAACGCCTATGCGGCGGGGAAGTTCAAGCTGGGGGCGGGGAAGAACAAGATAGTAATCAGCAAGGGCTGGGGCTGGTTCGAGATAGACTACATCGAACTGCGTCCCGCGTCCCTCGGCTCGACAATCGTCAAGTCCCCCGCCGAACTCGTAGACCCCAATGCGGACGCCGCGGCGCGGCAACTCATGAAGTACCTGGTAAGCATCTACGGCGAAAAGACGCTGTCGGGCCAGCAGGGCTTCAAGGAGATCTATTACGTGCACGGCGTATGCGGCAAATATCCCGCGCTGGGTGCCTTTGACCTGATGGACCACTCGCCCTCGCGGCTGGAACGCCACGCGGGGCATCCGGAAGACATAGACAAGATAATCGCCTGGGCGCGGCAGGGCGGGCTGGTCTCTATCGCCTGGCACTGGAACGCGCCTTGCCATTTGTTCGACGACAAGAAGGGCAAACGGGTATGGTGGCGCGGCTTTTACTCCTCAGCTACGAGCTATGACCTGAAGCAGGCGCTGGGGGAGAGGAACTCGAGGGAGTATAAACTCCTGCTGCGCGACCTGGACGCCATTGCCGTGCAGTTGAAGAAGCTGCGCGACGCGGGGGTACCCGTTCTCTGGCGGCCCCTGCACGAAGCCGGCGGCGAATGGTTCTGGTGGGGGGCAAAGGGTCCCGAGCCGTTTGTGGAGTTGTGGCGGCTGATGTTTGAGCGCTACACGAAGAAGCACGGCCTGCATAACCTGCTCTGGGTCTACTGCCCCGACGCCAAGGGGATCGGCAAGGCCGCATGGTATCCGGGGGACGCCTACGTGGACGTGGTGGCACCCGACATATACAGCGATTCCTCGGGGGTGTTGAGCAAGCACTGGAAGGAAGCACAGGAGGCATACGGCGGGCGCAAGATGATAGGCCTGGCGGAATGCGGCGCGCCGCCTGACCCGGTGAAGATGCGGGAGTTCGGCGTGCGCTGGCTGTGGTTCTCGGTGTGGAGCGGAGACTATATCAAGAAGCTGAGCGGGAAAGAGCTGCGCGCCGCATATTCCCACGAGGATGTTATCACCAGGGATGAGTTGCCGTAGGGCATGACTTGAGTGTTGTTGCTGGTTGCTCCCGCCGTCGCCGAAGGCTTCGGCGTGGCAGGCTGTCGCTGGTCGCTAGTGATTGTGAATCATTGGTGTCTTAATTACACTTCAATATTACACTTCAATGTAGGGGCGCACCCGTGTGTGCGCCCGACAAATGGTGCGCCCTTGGGAAAGAGAGCGAGACGACAGTATGTAGGCCGCTGTCCTGCGGCTCTCTCTACCCGTTGCGCTGACCCGTCGCCGTAGGGGCGGCCTACCACGGCCGCCCTATAGGGAGCCCGCCCGCCGTCGTCAGTGCTCCGTTAGTATTACTTCGACGGTTCGGAGCACAGACTAGGGCGGGGGAGCCAGTGGGGCTCCCGTACTGCACAGGCGAGAGATTAGTGCAGTAGTTCGCCTTCGTAGTCGATGCCCTTCTCGGCGGCCTGGATCTTGATGCTCTCAAAGATCTGCATGTCAAAGGAGTCCTTGGCGGCGCCGCCTTTCGCGGCGATCTGTCCGGCGATGTGCTCCTGGCGTTGCTTGGAGAGCTCGGCGATCTTCGCCTGGAGTTCGGCGCGCTTTTTCGCCTTCTCCTTCACGTAGGCCTTGAGCTCCTTGTCGCTCTTGCTCCGCAGCTCCTCGGGCAGGTGCCGCTTCTTTATCTTCGAGACGTCCTTGCCCTTCTCGGTGGCGTCGTATACGAGTTCAGAGTCGCCGAGCAGGTTCCTGGCGCCCGACGCGCCGGCGTTGTAGGAACTGCGCGCGGCGATAGCGGCGGCGGGGGCTTCCGCGTAGATCTCGCTTGAGACCCGCTTCTTGGCTTCGGCTTTGCGCATCGCCTTATGATCGCCGTAGTAGACGCGCGTGCCGTCGAGGGCGCGGGAGTATCTGGCCAGGTCGTCGTCGTAGGGGGTGGAATAGGAGACGGCCCCCCCCGATTGCTGGGTGCGGAAATATTGGCCGTGGCCGAGACGGGCGATCCGCCGCCAGATGCCCGTGGTGCTGGAGTTGTTGCCGCACTGGATGGTGTTGATGATGATGTCCTTGCGCACCGCCTTAGCGCAACTGGCATGGAATTTCACGTCATTCTGGTAGTCCATGTGCGGGGGCGAATCGCCCACGAGGTAGATGACCCTGTAAACATCCCCGCCGTTGCTCCACTGGATGTTGCTTACCGCCTCGGCAAGGGCCTGGTTCACGCTCTCGGGCGTGTCGCCGCCGCCCTGCGCCCGGAACTGCATCAGCCGTGAATACATGGTGTCAAGATCGGAAGTCAACTGCGTCACCGTAGTCACGTAGGCATCTCCCCTGTCGCGAAAGCCGATAAGCCCCATCCTGATCTCTGGCGCGGGCTGGGTCTGCGCCAGGGTGTTGGCGATGGACCAGATCTTACCCTTTGCGCCTTCGATCAGCCCGCCCATGCTGCCGGTGGTATCGAGCACGAAAACCACCTCGATCACAGGCGTGTGCGCCTGCGCGAACGCACTGAGAAAGACCGTCACCGCCGCGACCAGCACCTTCTGATTCTTCTTGAACATCTCTCGCCTCCTCTTGTTTGGGTTTAGTAGTTAGACCGGGGGAGGGAGGGAAAGTTCCAGAAAAGGGAACGGCTTTTGACCTTGAAGCAGAATAGTGAGCGTCCGTTGTGCGTCGCATTTCGCATATCGCTTGCCTTCTACGAAATGCGATCTGCGCGGCACGAGGCCCAATCCAAATGCTCTTTGGGTTGCCGAAGGTGAGGAGCCTATTTCCCCCTGAAGCAAAGGTCTTGACAGGAGTGTGGGAGGGAGGTACAATTTCCTTGGGCTTGCGGGTACGCCTGAGATGCGCGGAAACAGGGCAGAGGAGAAGGGAATGAACGGGTCAAGAAGCATACGCTACACGGCGGTGCTGCTCAGCGTGCTTATCAGCGCCGGCTGCCTGGCCGGCGACGAGGGGTACGGGAACCGTAAGCTCCAGCTTGCCATACTGGGGCTTGATCTTGGGCTTACCAGCGTTGCTGTGCTTACATTACTTTCCCAGAGAAATGCGGCAAGCGATTACGAAGAACTCTACGCGGGGATCAACGGCACGACCCTGGACAATTATCGCCTGCTGGCGGCAGAAGAGAGTAAGCTGGAGGATAAAACGACCGCGGCTGTCATGTGGATCTCCCTGGCGGGCGCGGCGGTTGGCTATACGATAGCGGACGCATTCTGGCTTCGCTCCATCTTTCGCGTCAAGGGGAGTCGCGTAGGCCGGCATAACGGTCGCCTACTGCAGGTAGTCGCATACGAAAGGAGATTCTAGATGGGTACCGGGCAGAACAGGATCGTTGCCCTGATGATAATGCTTGGCGCGATATCATTGGCATGCGGATGCAAGAGCTACGAGTCGCCTACCAACCCGCCCGAGGCAATAGACGGGCCGGGAGTATACTGGACAGAAGCGACCGCGAATGCTGGATTCAGCGCCAGGTCGGACCATACCAGTCTTGTCTTCAACTCGAAGATGTGGGTGATCGGCGGATTGCGTCTGAATGCGTCCGGAGTGGCGTTCTGCAAGGATGACGTATGGTACTCCGCTGATGGCGTCGCCTGGACGGAGGCGACTGCGGCGGCGGCGTATGGCAATAGGGGTTCACACACAAGCGTGGTATTCGATGACGGCGGCGGTGCGAAGATGTGGCTGATCGCAGGCGGCGCCCCGGCGCGCAAGGGCGATGTGTGGTACTCCAGTGATGGCGCCAATTGGACGCAGGCCACGGGCGCGGCGGACTTCAGCGCCAGGATGGATCATTCGAGTGTGGTCTTCAATAATAAGATGTGGGTGATAGGAGGCGTGGACGCAGGCGGATTAAAGAATGATGTATGGAGCTCAGCGGACGGGATCACCTGGGCGGAGGAAACAGCGGCGGCGGCGTTTTCACCCAGGTTGTGGCATCGTAGCATAGTATATGGCTCTAAGATGTGGGTGATAGGCGGCAGGAATGACGTAGATGATACGATGAATGACGCGTGGTATTCATCAGACGGGGTTAACTGGTCCCGGGCAACGTCTGCGGCGGGTTTCTGCCCAAGGGATGGTCATGCTCTGTTTGTGCACGACAACAGGATGTGGGTGATCGGGGGATACGCATCGGACACGGACGTGCAATATGGCGATGTCTGGTCCTCGTCAGACGGAGCGGATTGGCGGATGGTCAGCAAATACCTTAATAGGCTGCCGAGACGGATACTGCACACCTGCCTGTCTTTCAACGGTAAGATGTGGACAATAGCGGGACGGTATTATCAAACTTACTCGCAAGGCGCCTCCCTTTATGGCGTGGAGCTTGCCGATGTGCATTATTCGCCTGAGTAGCGGACCGGCCGGGGTGAGGGCCGTCTTCCTCGGGCATGGGTTATAGGGTCTTAGGGTTTCAGGGATGGAATGAGGGCAACTCGGTAACGGGTTGCCCTTTCTTATAACGCGGATTACGCGGAACCCCCATGCCTGTCTGCCGACAGGCCCTGAACCTAAGCGCGGCTAGCGCGCATGGTTCGGGGCAGGCAGACATGGGGCGCCGATTACGCGGATACGTCAAAGCGAGATCACCTTGATGTTAAGTTTATTAGCGCGGATTACGCGGAGCGCCGAGGACGCAGAACGGCGGCTGACGCCAGCCGCGCGTCGTCGTTTTCATATTGTAGCAGGCACTTTCGGTGCCTGCCCCAGGGAGACGACACTAACTGGTCATATAGTCCTGCGGAGCAGGCTAGTGGTTACGCGGATATGACTGGATTGCCCTTTCTTATTATATTTGGTAGACTTCCAGAGTCGAGAGAGGGTTCTAAGAAGGAGTGAGGAGAATATGTACGATATCGGTGCGGTGGTGATAGGGGCGGGGTTCATGGGGCCGGCGCATACCGAGGCCCTGCGGCGCGCGGGAGTGAAGGTGCTGGGTATTCTCGGCGTGGATGATGCGGAGACGCGCAGGGCGGCGGAGACGCTGGGCCTGGAGAAGGCTTACGGTTCCTTCCAAGAGGTGCTCCAGGACAAGCAAGCGCAATCACTGCACCTCGCCGTGCCGAATCGCCTGCACTACGAGATGGCGAAAGAGGCCCTGGCGGCGGGCAAGCACGTGCTGTGCGAGAAACCGCTGGCGATGAACTCAAAGGAATCCGCCGAGCTGGTGGCCCTGGCGAAGAAGCATCCGAAGCAGGCGACAGGGGTGAATTATAATATTCGCTATTATCCTCTATGTATAGAGGCGCGCGAGATGGTACGGAGCGGCAAGCTGGGCGATGTCTACCACGCCTGCGGCAGTTACGCGCAGGACTGGCTGTTGCTGGATACGGACTACAACTGGCGCGTTCTCGCCGAGGAGGGAGGCGAACTTCGCTCGGTGGCTGACATCGGCACGCACTGGCTGGACCTGGTGCAGGCGATAACGGGCCTGGAAGTAGAGGCGCTCTGTGCCGATCTGAAGACGGTACATACCACGCGCAAGCGACCCAGGGGCGAGGTGGAGACCTTCACGGGCAAGGGCAAGAAACAGCAGAAGACGGAGCCCGTGCAGATAAGCACGGACGATTACGGCTGCGTGATGCTCAGGTACAAGGGCGGCGCGCGCGGCTCACTGTGGACTTCCCAGGTGACGGCGGGGCGCAAGAACTGCCTGCGCCTGGAGATAGCGGGAGCAAAGGGATCGCTGGCCTGGGAGAGCGAGAAGCCGAACGAACTGTGGCTGGGCAAACGCGCCAAGGCGAACGAGAGCCTGCTGCGCGACCCGGCCCTGGTGAGCGAGGAAGCGGGGAAAAGAATCGGCTATCCCGGCGGCCACAACGAGGGATATCCCGACACTTTCAAGCAGTGCTTCAGGGACTTCTATGGTTATATCGAGGCGGAGAAGTTCTCAAGCAAGCCGCCTTTCCCGACCTTTGCGGACGGGCACAGGGAGATAGTGCTGTGCGAGGCGATTCTCGAGAGTGATAGGAAGGGGAAGTGGGTTAAGGTTGAAGGTTGAAGGGTGAAAAGAGCAGTAGTGGCGTCCCTCTGCGGGCGCCACCCGCCGAAGGCGGGGTGTGTAAGAAGTAAGGGGAAGTAAGACGGAAAAAGGAAAAAGGGTAATTCTGAAGGAGGAAGAACAATGCAATTAGGATTCGTAAGTGCGATATTGCCGGACCTATCGCTCGAGGAAATAGCCGATTTCGCCGCCGACGAGGATTTTTCATGCGTGGAACTGATGTGCTGGCCGAAGGGCAAGGCCGAAAGGCGATATGCGGGCGTGACCCACATTGACGTGTCCGAGCTGAAGGCAGGCGAGGTCGGGCGTATCAAGGAGCTGATGGCCGGCAGTGGGGTCGAGATAAGCGGGCTGGGGTACTATCCGAATCCCCTGGCTCCTGACGCAAAGGAGGCGAAGGTCTACGTTGAACACATCAAGAAGGTGATTGTCGCCGCCCGGCTCCTGGGAGTAGGACGGGTGAATAGCTTTATCGGCCGGGACTGGAAAAAGACCGTAGATGAGAACTGGCCGCGGTTTATAAAGACCTGGAAGCCGTTGGTGAAGCTGGCGGAGGACAACGGCGTGAAGATAGGCATCGAGAACTGCCCGATGTATTTCAGCGGCGACGAGTGGCCGGGCGGCAAGAACCTGGCCCACTGCCCCGCGGTCTGGAGGCGGATGTTCGAGGACATTCCCAGCAAGAGTTTCGGGCTGAATTATGACCCCTCGCACCTGGTGTGGCAGAGGATCGACTACCTGAAGCCCCTGAGCGAGTTCAAGGAGAAGATATTCCACGTGCACGCCAAGGACGTGCGCGTAGACGCGTCGCGCCTGGATGACGTGGGCATCATGGCCACGCCGCTGGAATACCACGCGCCGAAGCTTCCCGGGCTGGGCGAGGTGGACTGGGGACGGTTCTTCTCCGTGCTGAGTGACCTGGGCTACGATGGGCCGGTGTGCATAGAAGTAGAGGACCGCGCCTACGAGGGGACGCTGGAGAGGCGCAAGGACGCGCTGAGGCAGAGCGGGACTTTCTTGCGCAACTACCTCTAGGGTTGTACGGTTGTATGGTTATACAGTTGTAAGGTGAATATATGCCGATGACCAAGGAAGAGATTATCAAAGCGGCGGAGGGGGTGGGCGGCTATATGAGCCGCGAGGAATTGGAGTGGCTCTACGACCACGCGAAGGGAGCAGTAGCGGAGATAGGCTCCTTCATGGGCCGCTCGGCCACCGTCTTCGGCCTGAGGATGAAAGAGACGGGAGGAGAATTGAACTGCGTCGATCCCTGGTTCACCGATTTCTCGACGCAGATGGTGCCGGCGGGCAAGACGTCGCGCCAGGTATTTGACGAGACGATGGCGAAGCACGGCCTGGAGCCGAAGATATACGCGAAGAAGAGCCTGGAAGTGGCGCCGCAGTTTGCGGACGGTTCGCTTGACCTGGTCTTCATCGATGGCGACCACGATATGATACGCGAGGACATAGAGGCCTGGCAAGCGAAACTGAAGCGGGGCGGTATGCTCTGCGGGCACAATCACGAGCCCGATATGCCGCAGGTGCAGAAGGTGGTGGACGAGCTTTATCCGGAGCGCGAGATCTGCGGCACGATATGGAGTTGTAAGGTCTGAGGTGGGAAGTGGGAGGCGGGAAGTGGGAAAGGTAATCAAGCCCGTCACAATAAGCGACACAAGGAGGAGAGCCGTGAAGGTTCTTTTTTGTGTATGCCTGTTTCTGCTGAGCCCGGCGCTTAGGGCGGAAGCGGGTGTGGTGCGCCTGGAGGCGGAAGACGCCCTGCTCTACGGCGTGAAAGAGGCATACGAGCGGGGCGGGTATTCAGGCGGCGGCTACGTCACGGGCTTCGACGAGGATGGGGACAGGCTGGAGTTCCGCTTCGAGGCAGAGCGGGGTCTCTACGAGCTGGTGATCGGGTACTCCTGCACGATGGGGGAGAAGGGATTTGAGCTGAGCGTGAATGCCGAGCGCGCCGACGGGCAGTTTCCTGATACGGGGGAATCCTTCAACGCCTATGCGGCGGGGAAGTTCAAGCTGGGGGCGGGGAAGAACAAGATAGTAATCAGCAAGGGCTGGGGCTGGTTCGAGATAGACTACATCGAACTGCGTCCCGCGTCCCTCGGCTCGACAATCGTCAAGTCCCCCGCCGAACTCGTAGACCCCAATGCGGACGCCGCGGCGCGGCAACTCATGAAGTACCTGGTAAGCATCTACGGCGAAAAGACGCTGTCGGGCCAGCAGGGCTTCAAGGAGATCTATTACGTGCACGGCGTATGCGGCAAATATCCCGCGCTGGGTGCCTTTGACCTGATGGACCACTCGCCCTCGCGGCTGGAACGCCACGCGGGGCATCCGGAAGACATAGACAAGATAATCGCCTGGGCGCGGCAGGGCGGGCTGGTCTCTATCGCCTGGCACTGGAACGCGCCTTGCCATTTGTTCGACGACAAGAAGGGCAAACGGGTATGGTGGCGCGGCTTTTACTCCTCAGCTACGAGCTATGACCTGAAGCAGGCGCTGGGGGAGAGGAACTCGAGGGAGTATAAACTCCTGCTGCGCGACCTGGACGCCATTGCCGTGCAGTTGAAGAAGCTGCGCGACGCGGGGGTACCCGTTCTCTGGCGGCCCCTGCACGAAGCCGGCGGCGAATGGTTCTGGTGGGGGGCAAAGGGTCCCGAGCCGTTTGTGGAGTTGTGGCGGCTGATGTTTGAGCGCTACACGAAGAAGCACGGCCTGCATAACCTGCTCTGGGTCTACTGCCCCGACGCCAAGGGGATCGGCAAGGCCGCATGGTATCCGGGGGACGCCTACGTGGACGTGGTGGCACCCGACATATACAGCGATTCCTCGGGGGTGTTGAGCAAGCACTGGAAGGAAGCACAGGAGGCATACGGCGGGCGCAAGATGATAGGCCTGGCGGAATGCGGCGCGCCGCCTGACCCGGTGAAGATGCGGGAGTTCGGCGTGCGCTGGCTGTGGTTCTCGGTGTGGAGCGGAGACTATATCAAGAAGCTGAGCGGGAAAGAGCTGCGCGCCGCATATTCCCACGAGGATGTTATCACCAGGGATGAGTTGCCGTAGGGCATGACTTGAGTGTTGTTGCTGGTTGCTCCCGCCGTCGCCGAAGGCTTCGGCGTGGCAGGCTGTCGCTGGTCGCTAGTGATTGTGAATCATTGGTGTCTTAATTACACTTCAATATTACACTTCAATGTAGGGGCGCACCCGTGTGTGCGCCCGACAAATGGTGCGCCCTTGGGAAAGAGAGCGAGACGACAGTATGTAGGCCGCTGTCCTGCGGCTCTCTCTACCCGTTGCGCTGACCCGTCGCCGTAGGGGCGGCCTACCACGGCCGCCCTATAGGGAGCCCGCCCGCCGTCGTCAGTGCTCCGTTAGTATTACTTCGACGGTTCGGAGCACA
>CBDVCL010000027.1:0-11409 GCA_965372475.1 uncultured bacterium
CGCCGCTAACTTCACCTTCGCGAACCCCTTTAACTCTTTTAGCGGACGCGGCACCTTCGCTTCCTTGTCGCTGATGTATAACTGCGCCGCCTCTGCTCCTGCTACCTTGCCCGTGTTCTTGACCTTGAAACTCACGCTAAGGCTCTCCCCCTCCTTCAGGGTGCCGCGGGACAACTTCAAGCCCCTGTATTCGAAAGTCGTATAGGAAAGCCCGAAGCCAAATGAAAAGAGCGGCTCGACTCCCTGCTTGTCAAAGCCCCGATAGCCGCTGAAGACGCCGTCTTTGATCTCCACGCGCTTGTCGCCGTCCTCGTCGTGGTAGCTGCCGCTGGATAACCTGTCTTCCAGTTTCTCCTCCCAGGTGAAGGGCAGCTTGCCCGAGGGGTTCACCTTGCCGAAGAGGATGTCCGCCACGGCCACCCCTCCCTCTTGCCCGGGATACCAAATGTGAAGCAGTGCTTTCGTGCCGCCCAGCCAGGGCGTGGCGTCGACCGCCCCCCCCGCCGTTAGCACCAGTACCGTATTGGGGTTCGCCGCCGTCACCTTGCCGATGAACATCTCCAGGTCCTGATCCAGGGCAAAGGGCCTGTCAAATCCCTCTCCCTCCGTGCGGCGCGTATAGCCGACACACATGATCACAACGTCCGCTTGCTTCGCCACCTCCAGGGCGCCGATCATTTCTTTTCCCGGCGCCGCGGCGTTCTCCCAGCCGAGATGGATGCCATGCCAGGGGTTGCGTGTGCGCCGCAACTCCATTACCACCTCGAGTTCCTCGTCCTGCTTCAGGCTTACCTTTTCGTGCCGCAACACCCCCTGTTTGGTCGGCTTAAAGGCCTCTTTGCCGCCCAGCAGCAACCTGCCCTCATTGTCAAGACACTGCATGTAGATGAGGTAGTCGCCCTGCTGTGGCGCTCTTATCTTGCCCGTCCAACGCGCACTCCAATTGAACTTGTCGACGCCTTCAACGGGGCTGCGGTTGGGCCAATCGTCGTGCACGCGCTCCTCCACGCGTGTCACCTTCGGCTTCCCCGTGAGCCCAGGGTTGTCGAAATACTCGGCCCTAAGGCCCGCTTTACCGTCCGGGGTCACGAACTCGCTTTCTGCGGGAACGTGCCACTCACGCGCGTAGTCGTACCCCTCGTGGTGTGTCACCTCTGCGCCTTCAGCCGCCGCCTTGACGCCTTCAAGGATACTCGTCACGTGATTGGGCGGTGTATAGGAACTTCCCCCCGCGCCGATCACCGCCGGGTGCGCGTGCTTGCCGATCACGGCGATCTTCTTCAGGCGCTTGCCGTCCAACGGCAAGATCTCCTCGTTCTTCAGCAGCACGCTACCTTCCTGGGCGAGGCGCAGCGCTACCGCGGCCGTTTCAGGGTCGTCCTCGGGGATCTTCTCGTCCTTCTGTTCGTTATCGTACCAGCCGAAACAGATGCCGAGGCGCAGCAGGCGGCGTATCTTATCGTCTATCACCTCTTGCCTCACCTTGCCTTCCTTTACGGCGGGCAGCAACTTGTCACGGTTGAGCCACCTGGCGTCGGGCATCTCCAGGTCGAGCCCGCCGTTGGCTGCGCCCACGGCGGAATAGGTGGAGACCCAGTCCGACATCACCACGCCGTCGAAGCCCCATTCCCCCTTGAGGATCTTGTTGTTGAGCTCATCGCTCTCCGATGCGTGCACGCCGTTGACTAGATTGTAAGAGGTCATAACACAGCCGCTGCCGCCGTCCACCACCGCCGCCTTGAAAGCGGGCAGATACACCTCGTGCAAGGTACGCTCGTCCAGGTCTGAGCTCACACCATGACGGTCATACTCCTGGAAGTTCACGGCATAATGCTTGACCGTGGCCGCAACGCCCTGGCCCTGCACGCCCTTGATTATCTCTGTAACCATCAACGCGGCGAGGCAAGGGTCTTCGCCCAGGTATTCAAAGTTACGGCCGCACAGCGGCGAACGGTAGATATTGACCCCGGGTGCCAGCAGAATGTGAACGCCGCGCGCGCGCGCGTCGCGACCCAGTCCCCAGCCAAGCTTAGCGGCCAGATCTTTGTCCCACGAGGCGGCGCAGCCGATCGCCGCGGGGTAGGCGGTGGACTTCTCTGTCCACCAGTGCACCCCCAACGGACCGTCCGCCATCCTATACTCCATCACGCCGGCCTTCTTGTTGCCCAGCGTGTTCTGTCCGGCGCCGCCCAGCAGGTCTATCTTCTCCTCCAGTGTCAGCCGCGCGAGTATTTCCTCTACTCGCTTCTCCGTCTCTGCCGAGGGCGGCTTGAAGCGCTTGTCACTGCTATGCATTTGGCTCTTCCTTTCCCCGCTATCAGCTCCTGCCACGCTTGCCGCCAGCGCGATGCATACGGCCAGGGCCGCTTGACGGTGCACACGCCCCTTCTTTCTCAGTTGCTTCCTGCCAGTGCCGATCGCTTGCCCACAAAAGTGCCTAGAGTATACCACGTGCCCCCCGCGTCAACCAGAAAAGAGAAAGGCGACCACGCGGCCGCCCTCCCCAACCCCTAGCTGCTAGCTACTAGCTACCCCATCGTGACCACTACCTTGTTAACGCTTCCCTTCTTCTGTAGGGGAATCGGGTTTGCCACCGACTTGCCGTTCACCTTTATCTCCCGCACGCCCTTCTCTACTCCCCCGGGGTTCCTCACCTCGATATTGTAGGTAGCGCCCCGGAACTTGCGGCTTACCTTGAAGCCCTTCCACTTCTTCGGTATGCAGGGGTCAATCTCCAGGCCATCGTAGGCGGGGCGCACGCCGAGGATGTAGCGCGTTGCCGCGGTGTAGAACCATCCCGCCGTTCCCGTAAGCCAGGGATGGCGCGCGCGCCCGTGCTGGGGATGGTCGGGGCCAACCACGAACTGGCAGTAAGAGTAGGGCTCCGCTTCGCGTGTCTCGATCTTGTTGTTCTGGTTGTATGGCAAGATGTCGCTGTAGAACTTATGCGCCCGCTCGCCCCGCCCCAGCTTGCACTCGGCGATGATCGCCCAGGGGTTGGGGTGGCTGAAGATCGCCGCGTTCTCCTTCAAGCCGGGGTTGATCTTCGTAGCGTAACCGATATCCCAGTCCACCTTGGTGTAGGCAGGCATCTGGATCACCAGGCCCCAGGGCGTAGCAAGGTACTTCTTCACGGCGTTCATCGCCTTGACGCCGCGCTCGCCCAGAGCCAGGCCTGAGTATACAGCCCAGGTCTGGGCGTTGAGCCAGACCTTGCCTTCCCTGTTCGCCTTTGTGCCGATACGGATGCCCTTGGCGGTGATCGCCCTGATATACCACTCGCCGTCCCAGAGATGCTTGTCCACGGCGGCCTTTACGTCGCGCGCGTGGCGCTTATACTTCGCTACGTCGTTCTTGCGCCCCAGCTGCTCTGCCGCCTCAATAAAGGACTGCAGCGCCCAGTAATGCTGGAAAGAGACCATCGAGCTCTCGCCGCCGCCGCGCAGGTTCAGACAATCGTTCCAGTCAGCTTTTAGGCCCATGCAGATGCCGTGCTTGCCCACCTGCTTCCTTGAAAAGTCCAGGGCGCGCTTGCAGTGCTCGTAAACGGTCGCCTTGCCCTTGTCGGCAAAAGGGATCACGCGGTCAAAAAACTTCATGTCCCCCGTCTCTTTAACGAACTCGCAGATGGTAACGATCAGCCAGAGCACGTCGTCGGAACACACCTGGTTGAGCGTTGGTTTCTTCTCCTTGCCCGGTTTCAGCGTGAGCGGATTGAAAAGGTGAATGCCGTAGCCTTCCGCCACCTGCGCCGAGAGCAGTTCGGTGATACGCTGGAGCGCGCGTTGCGGATTACTGTGCACGACGCTCAACACGTCCTGCGAAGTATCGCGGTAGCCGAGGCCGACGCGACCGCCCACTTCTACAAAGGAAGCGAAACGCGACCAGGTAACACAGGTCTCTGTCTGGTAAAGGTTCCAGGTGTTGACGAAGGAAGTGAGCCCGCCATCGGGCGCCTCGCACTGGTAGTTCGACAGCTTCGCCTCCCAGTGCTGTTTGAGGCGTTTCAGCTCCCTGTCGATATTCGCCGTTTTAGCGTACTTGGCCTTGGCCTTCTTGCCGGCCTTTACATCACCCACGCCTACGGCATAGGCGAAACGCGTCTCCTGTCCGGGCGCCAAAGTGAAGCGCTTGTGCAGGGAGCCGCACGGGTTGCCGCCCGGCATCGCCCAGTTCGAGCACTTGCCCTGCTGTACGGCGATGGGATCGGCCTCGGTGCGATAGGGGCCGATGAACGCCTCGCGGTCAGCATCGTACGAGTCGGGCGTAAAACTAGAGACGAAGAAGTTGTGCGCGAGATCAATGAACTCGTAGTGGATCACGCCGTCCACGTACCTGGTGCGGTTGGCGTAGAGCGACCACTGGAAATCGAAATTATCCGCCGAGACCATATGAAACGAGAATTCGCTGTAAGAGAAGACACTGATCTTTCTCGCCTTCTTCCCCGTATTCTTCAGTTTCACCCCCCATACCTCGGTATTCTCGTCGAGGGGAATAAAGACGGTCTGCTCGCCCTGGATGCCCCGGTAATCGCAGGAAAACTTCGAATAGGAGAGCCCGTGCCGCGCCTCGTACTTCGTTTTCTTCAGGTCCTTTAGCGTGGGCTGCCAGGTCAGCGTCCAGAATTCCCCTGTATCATCATCGCGCAGGTAGACACAACGCCCGGGACGGTCCATGGGCAGGGCGTTGGCGCGGAAGCGCGTGAAGCGCCCCGTACCCGAGTCCTTATAGAAGTTATAGCCGCCGCCATTATGCGAGATCACGCCACACGTGTCCTGCAGGCCGAGGTAGTTCGTCCAGGACACAGGCACATCGGGCCGCTCTATCACGTATTCGCGGTTCTCATCGTCAAAATATCCGTATTGCATTTTCTCCTCCCAGTTAGCAGATGAATAACGTTGGCAATGCTACTTGTTTGCCCCTCAATAGTCAATAGTAATACTGTTTGTAGTATACTAAGGGGAGCTGTAGGTTTGATGCCTGTTTAGCCCTAAGCGTGATTCATGATTTGACCGGTTCTTGCTGCATGCCCCGTGTTACTGGGTGCAGACGATGACAAGAGATAAGGCATTAACTCCATTTCTTCCTGCACCCAGTAATAATCAATGAATCAGCGCATTCTAACCCATGAATAAGATACGCATCACATTCAAGCAAGCCGGCAAGGATGTGGAAACCGTTCCCGGGGTTACCATTCACGAGGCGGCAACGCGTGCCGGCCTGGTCTTCGCCGCGCCCTGCGGCAGTCGCGGGCGCTGCGGCAAGTGCCTGGTGCGATTACAGCCGCAGGCGCCGCCTGCCACCGCCGAGGATAAGCTACACCTGCTGCCGCAATTGCTCAGGTCAGGCTACCGCCTTGCCTGCCGCTGTCGCCCCCGCAAAGATACGCTCGTGGAATTCACCACGGGGCTCGAGCTTGTCCCCTTGTCCTCGGGGCAACCCCCCACTCCAGCTAAGCTGCGTGACGATTACCGTGGAAACAGCAAGGCACTGGGCCTGGCACTCGACCTCGGCACCACCAGCGTCGCGGCGGCGCTTTACGACCTGGCGGACGGACGATGGCTTGCTACCGATGCCATGCTCAATGCCCAGCTCCCTTATGGCGCCGACCTGCTAAGCCGCCTCGACTATTGCCTCAGGAACAAGAATGGGGCTGAAGAACTGCGCCGGCCCCTACTCGCTACGGCCAAGGCCCTGGTCAAGCGGGCCTGCCTCGCCGCGCGCGCCGCGCCCGCACAGATAAAGGAAGCGCACGTGGTAGGAAACACGGCGATGCTGCACTTCTTCCTCGGCAGTGATCCACGCCCCCTCGCCACTTATCCCTTTGCGCCCTCCTACAAGGGCTGGGGGGAAGCCGCACCGCGCGACATCGGCCTGTCCCCAAACTCCAAGGTCATCTGCCTGCCGCACCTGGGCGGCTTTGTCGGCGCCGACTGCCTCGCTGTGATCCTGGCAACAGGTATGGACCACGGCAGCGAGCTGCGCCTCGCCATTGATATCGGCACGAACAGCGAAGTAGCACTTGCCGGCGGGGGTAGAATACTTGTCACCTCCGCCGCGGCGGGACCGGCCTTGGAAGGCGGCAATATCTCCTGCGGCATGCGCGCCGCGCCCGGAGCGATAGAAAGGGTGCGCGGCAGCGCATCCCTTGATCTAGAGGTGATTGGCGGCGGCAAAGCGAAGGGCCTATGCGGCAGTGGGCTTATCGACCTTGCCGCTGTGCTGAGAAAAAACGGTTGCCTGCAGCAAGACGGCTTGCTTGTTAAGCGGGGAAAACTGGCTTCGCGCCTTTCGGGCAAGAGCGGCGTGGTACGCCTACGGCTGGCGCCGGGCCTCTTCTTCACCCAAACCGACGTGCGCCAGCTACAGCTTGCCAAGGGAGCCATCGCCGCCGCGGCACGGACCTTCCTCGGCAAGGCGCGCCCCAGGCAGGTCTTTCTCGCCGGGGCTTTCGGCAACTACATAGATACCGGCAACGCTCTGGCTATAGGCCTGCTGCCAAAAGTGGGAACAAGATCTGTTAGGGGCATGGGTAACGCCGCCCTGGAGGGCGCCGCCTTGTCTTTGCTCAGCCGCGACAGCGGTAAGCGAATCGATGACGCGGTACGAAGGACGGAACACCGCGAGCTCAACCTGGCGCCGGGGTTTCAGGATCTGTTCGGGGAATCGATGGCGTTGAAGCCTTTACCCTAACTGGGGGTATACGGTAGACGGGGCGCTTGATGGAGCTATCTCGACTGAATATCCCCCGTATACCGAATACCGTATCGCAGAGCGACAAGCTCCGCTTATACCACTTACTTCTCCCTAAAGACGACCTTATCCGCCTCATAGCGCACATCAGCTCGTTTCTCCCCCTTCGCTTCGAGCAAGCGGAAGAAGGCGCCGTAATGCGCCCTTGAGAACTGATCCTTGCCCGAAGCATAGACCAGCAACAACTCGTTGTCGCCGCGTTCCAGCTTCAGCGTGTCACCGCCCTGCCGCTCGCTCTTGAGGTAGATCGCCACCACCGTATCCCTCGCGCAATGGCAACGCACCATTTGGCTTTTCGCGCTGGAGATGGAACTGAGCAGAAGATATGTCCCCGGTTCCTTCATCCGTTCGCTACCGCTGGTGAATATCACCTCGGGGTCAAGGAAGGAATACTCGGCGCGCGCTACGCTGCGCCATTCTTCTTTCTTCCTCTGTTTCGCTGAAGTAGCCATCTTCTTGGCGAGTTTCATCGCCTCGTCAACCGAGGCGATGGGGCCAAGCAGGTGGAAGCCGCCCTGCGGATAAGAGGCGTCGCGCTCCGCTGCCGCGCCGTAACAGGAAAGGTAGACGCGGTCCTGTTTGCCTTCACGCTTGAAGTCCAACTGGGCGAGATAAAACATCTTCCCTGCGCGGTACTTGTAATTCTTGCGCGACACCTTCAGTTCCAGGCCGTCCTTACCCTCACCCCCGGGGGCGATGGCACCCAATTCCTTCTTCACCACCCCATTTTTGTAGGCGAGAGGCAAACGGTAGGTGAGCCGTACTTCCTCGAGCGGAGCCTTGCCGCTGTTCTTCAGCGACAACCTAAGGCTATCTCCCCGCGCTTGCAGTGAGGCGACTAGGAAAGGAAACTCCTTTCCCTCCTTCGCGCCCTCCTTGCGCCAGGCAATGGCGGCGGGAAGCGACTTGTCACTATCGTGGTGCAGGTTGAAGCAGAAAGCACCTGCCACGGCAGGCGCCGCGGACACCTTGGCGTCATTTCCTATCACCCTCACCACATTGTCCACCGCCACGCCCTTGACCCTAAACGTAAGGGGCACGACGTCGTTCAGGTCGAGCAATTCGGGGCGTTTCAGCGTGAGTTTGAGCTTACTCCCCTCGCTTTTCTGTTCCAGCGACGAGTGCATGTACTGGTAGTGATAGGCCGCGTATTCGCCCTGGTTGCAGTACCACCAGTTCTCTCTGCCGCCGTATTTCTTCAACTGGCCCTCGAACTTACCCCAGGCCTCGGGCGTTTCATACCACACGTGCATGCAAAAAGATATGTTCGGCGACGTCTTCATCCCCTGCTTGTCGGCAAGGAAACGCGCGAAGTCCTTGTCGATCTCCGCGCCGTCGCCGGGCACCAGCTTGCTCTCTTGGAAATCGTCCTTGATATGGGGATTGTACCAGTGGTTCGCGATATGAAAGTAGCCGGCGCGCCGCAACGCCTCGCCGATGTCCTCCTGTACCACGTCCCCTTCCTCATCATTCCTGAAATCACAGAAAGAGAAGGCGTATGAATTGATTTGGCTGTCCGTATCGCTCTCGCGGTCAGCGCGAATCCCCATCACCTCTTCGAATATCCTGTTGCGGTTGGGGCGAGTGAGGTGGGGATGGGTGAGCGAGTGCCCGCCGATGCTGTTGCCTCCCTGTAACAGCCTCTTCCCCAACGTACCGTATTCTTTCCCCTCCTTCTCAAAATGCCCGTAGTCCTTGCCGTAGTAGAAGTGCCCCGCGCTGGCGTTCAGGTAGAACGTCCCCCTGTAGCCGTGCTTCTCCAGCACCTCGCGCATCTTCAAGTCGGTGAGGATATTATCGTCCCAGCGCGAGGAGATGGCCGCCTCTTTACCATTCAAGAGGGGCAATATCTCCAGCTGCGCCTTCGCCGCCGCTGCCTCGTCGCGGAACTCTATCTCGAACTCCTGGGTGTAGTAATCCATGTAGTACTTATCCATTTCCCCTCCTGTCGCCGATGAAGATAGAACCATCAATCCCAGCACAAGGCAAATCCCCATCACAAACTTGGCGAATCTTGGCACCTTACCTCCTGTTACTTCATACTTCCTACTTCATACTTCTTACTTCTCCCGGACGCCTTGCCTAGAAGCGATCAGCCTGCCACAAATACGCCCATCCCTTTGGAAACAACGCTTTCATCACTGGCTTCGCCCGAGCGGGAATACTCACGCCGCAACGGCTCGCCGCGTCTTCGACACTTCGGTATCCCAGGAGCAATTGCGTCAACACATCCTGCACTATGGTCACGTTCAGGCTGCCGTTTCTTACGCCGCGCGCCACGCTTACCTTGCCTCCTCTCACCAGGAGGGTGATGGCACCGATATCCGTGCTGAGAGAAAGCGAGAAGCTCTTGCCATGCATCCCTGAATCCGCCAGCCGCCGCGCCACTTCAGCGCGGCACTTCCTGAAGGTCTTCTCCAGGTAGATGATCCTCGCCATACCTTCCGCGGCCTTGAAATAGACAAGCTGGTGCACCACCGTCCAACGCTGCAGGTATGCCGCGAAGGGGTGGTCGAGCGGCAGGTGGAAGACCAGCGTATCCTTCTTCTCTTTTGCCGCGCGACGCGCCAGTTCGGCGCAGATGGCGGGAAAAGCTGTCACGTCGCGGTACCCTACTTCGGTGACCTTGAATTCCGCCTCCTTGCCCTTCTGGTCATGCGAGGCGTAGCCGATCACTCTGCCCGCCTTGCCGATAACGACGAAGGCCTTGGCGCGTATGCCCCAATTCGAGCCCATGCGGAGTCCCCGCCATCTCTTCAAGGGCGGCCGCACGAGCGATGTATCGCGGTACCGGTTGTTGGCGGCGTATAATACCAGCACATGCCTGCCATGCCTGCCCCTGTCAAAGGCGGCGACCACCCCGCCACCGTCCTTTCCCGCCTCCCTTACCGACTCCAGGCCCATGCGCAGGCGCGGCTCGGGCATCACGCTGGCGTAACCCCACTTGGGATAGTAATCGGGGATGCCGAAAAGAGCCGTCATATCATAGCCCTGGTCCTGCATCGCGCGCATCGCCCGCTCCATGCACATGCGCGAGTATCCCTTTCTGCGGTGCGCCTTATCCGTACCCACGCCGCCTATACCTCCCATGCGCACAATGCTTGAACCCACGCGCATCTTCAAGTCGTTGATGTAAAGCCAGCTTACCTCCTTGCCGCCCAACTTCAGCTCGACCTTGCTGCCGCCCCTGCTCGGCAGCACCCGCATCTCCATCCCCTCGCCTATGACTTCCGCCTCTATTCTCCTCATCATTTGCTCCTCTTAGCTTTCCGGCCTCGCCGTTTCGCCGGTTCTCCGTTTCGCCGTTTCGGACCCTGGTATAGTCGCATGATCCCCTTCGCTTTATCAACCAGCTCCCGCCTCAGCTCCACGGGGCGAACCAGTTCGCACGCCTCGGCATAACAGAGAGCGCGGTTCACCACCCAGGATGGAACGTCGGAACGCACCGCCACTTCCACGCCGCCATCCGCGCGGTCCTTTATCTTCTCCTCGGTGAATTCCTCGCGCACTCCCGGCGCGAGCGCGGCAGCGAAACGCAGTATCACCCTGATCGCGTCACCGGTGGGACGGAACATGCTGCCCGAGATATGGTCCTCGAGACGGTAATCCGGCGCCTTGCGGTAGCTCTTATCGCTCGGCCGCGCTTCCTTGATACGATCGACACGGAAGGTGCGTATCCCCTTGCCGTAGCGGCAGTAACCTATGGCGTACCACTCGTCCCCGTTGAAATACAGGTCGTAGATATCCACGAGGCGTTTTCTCAGCCCCCCGTGCGAGGCAGTGTAGTATACAAGTTCCGCGCTTTTCTTCCTCTCCTTTGCCCGCCGCAAGATGTCCAGCTTATCTCCCGCCTGTTTGTGCCCCGCATCGATGGCCAGCACCCGCTTGACGCCTTTCCTGCGGCGCTCAACGCTGGCGAGTATGCGGCTCACCAATCGTACCGTCATGCTGCGCGGGCTCAACACCCCCTCCCCCACCAGCCTTTCCAGAGCGATGGACAGCACCAGTGCCTCCTTGGGGTTGACGCTCAAGGGAAAGCTCCCCATCTTCCTGCCCACGGGATACTTGAACTTGATGCGCTGCCGCCTCTGCACGGGCGCGAGGTAGCTGTTGAAACCCACGCCGGGCAAAACGACGGCCTCAAGGAAATCCATGTCTTCCGCTAGTTCCTTCGTGTTCGCGTAGCCGACCTTCTTCATCAGCTCACTCACGGGTACGCCCTCATCTCCGCCGCGGGAGATCAATTGAATAGCAAGCAGTATGCGTTTGAATCTTTCTTGCGCCGTGGTCATGGTCTCGTCGCTCGTTATTCGTCGCTCGTCGCTCGTGCCACCTTTCAACACGAGAAACGAGCAACGGGCCACGAGCAACTACTTATACTTCAATATTACCTCTCTCAACGTCTGCCGCATCAACTCGCGATACGACTCCGGACGCACTATCTTCGCCTCTTCACGGAAGCGGAGCACCCAGCGCACCATTGCCGCCTTGTCGTTGCTCTTCGTTGCCATGAGCAGCGAACCGTCCCTGTGCGTGGTCAGCTTGCCGACGTGCCCCCAGTTCGCCTTCACCTGCCAGGCTATCTTCGGGCTGAACCATATCTCAACTTCCTGCGTATCTTCACGGCTGAGTTGCCAGGCCTCGCGGTTCTTGTAG
>CBDVCL010000028.1:0-11185 GCA_965372475.1 uncultured bacterium
CTCTCTCAGCTTGCTGCCGGCGTTCAACACCACCACCCCCAGGAACAGTTTCCTCCTGACTACCTCGAACATACATCCGGTATCGAACGAAAATCCAAAACCGGTAAGATCGACCACCCTTTGCCCGACAAGTGTGCTCTTGACACCCACCAACATGCGTCTAAAAAACTTCCCCCCCAGCAAGAAGCCGAGACGCTGGGCATAGGCCGCGCTCAGGGCAAAATCCGAAGCGCTTACCCGCCGTCCCTCACCCGCATACTCACCGTCAGCGGTCTCCATAGTTCTGGGAAGGCTGCCACTGTTGAGGTAGATCACACTGGCCCCAATAGCCCCATACCTCCCCATCCTCTGGGTAAAAGCCAGGAACTCGTGGTTCGTTCTTTCGGCCCACTCGTTGTGAGTGGTGGTGAACCCCAAGCCACGAGAGAGCACCATCCCCGCAGGGTTCCAATAGATGGCGTTGGCATCATCAGCCACGCCGGTGAAGCTCTCGCCCATGCCTGCCGGCCGCGCGCCGGACCCTATCTTCATGAAGTTAGCGCTGGTGCTGCCGACCCCGCCGGCCCATAACGGCGCCGTCAAAAGAAGAACGGCGGCGAAGGATTTACATATCTTGCCGTTCACGATAACCTATTCCCTCCTCACCAATATCGTGCCGCGTTTCACCACTTCCCTGCCGTCTCTTACCACGTAGTAGTATGTCCCCATGGCCACACCCTCTGCCGCCTTGTTCTCGCCGTCCCAGTAAGCCCTACCATCTCCCTGCTCACCCACTTCGCTTATCAGCTCGCGCGAGACCGTATATATCTCCACCACCGCCCCTTCCGGCAACCCCCTGAACTTCAAAGTGCCGCCAACAGCTCGCTCAGGATCAAAGGGGTTGGGATAAGCCACTATCGGCTCCTGGGTCGGCGTGAAGGTAGGCGTGATCGTGTAGGTGGGAGTGATTGTGTAAGTGGGAGTGATCGTCGCGCTGACCGTATAGGTGCCGGAATCAGTGAGCGTGAGAGTTATCGTCGGCGTGGGCGAGACGGTGGGGCTCGGGGTGCCGCTGGCTGTCCAACTAGGCGTCCGCGTCCTCGAAAGCGTGATGGTTAGTGTCGGTGTCACGCTCAATGTAAGAGTCCTCGTGTGTGTCGGCGAGGCGGTGGAGGTCGGCGTGATGCTGGCGGACCTCGTAAAGGTCAGGGTGGCCGTTGCCGTTGCCGTCTTCGTCCATGTCCCGCTAGCGGTGAGCGTAGGTGTCGCTGTCAGCGTCGGAGAGAAGGTGGCAGTCATCGTCCCCGTGACCGTTCCGGTCGCTGTCGGTGTCCCCGTCGCCGTCAGCGTCATCGTCGCCGTCACCGTCGGCGTCGCGCTCGGCGTCGCCGTCTCCGTCATCGTCGCCGTGTCACTGGGCGTGGCGCTCCTCGTATGGCTCGCCGACCGGCTCAATGTCGCCGTCTCGGTGTGCGTCAGCGTCATCGTCGCCGTCACCGTCGGCGTGGCGGTAGTCGTCGCCGTCTCCGTCATCGTCGCCGTCACCGTCGGTGTCGCGCTGGGCGTCGCCGTCTCCGTCATCGTCGCCGTATCACTGGGCGTGGCGCTCCTCGTATGGCTCGCCGACCGGCTCAACGTCGCCGTCTCGGTGTGCGTCAGCGTCATCGTCGCCGTCACCGTCGGCGTGGCGGTAGTCGTCGCCGTCTCCGTCATCGTCGCCGTCACCGTCGGTGTCGCGCTGGGCGTCGCCGTCTCCGTCATCGTCGCCGTATCACTGGGCGTGGCGCTCCTCGTATGGCTCGCCGACCGGCTCAACGTCGCCGTCTCGGTGTGCGTCAGCGTCATCGTCGCCGTCACCGTCCGCGTCGCGCTCGGCGTCCCCGTCTCCGTCACTGTCGCCGTCTCAGTTACCGTAGCAGTCCAAGTGAAGGTCACCGTGACAGTGTGCGTGGGCGACCAGCTGGGAGTCGTGGTTGCCGTTGCCGTTTCGCTTACCGTAGGCGACCATGTAGACGTTGATGTCGAAGAAGCGGAACGCGTCACCGTCGGCGTTGCACTCGGCGTGGGGCTCACGGTTGATGTTTCGGTTATCGTGGTGGTATGGGAGGAACTGGCCGTGGGGGTGACGGTGGGCGATCGGCTCGGCGTGGGGCTCACTGTCGATGTTTCGGTTACCGTGGCGGTATGGGAGGAGCTAGCCGTGGCGGTGACGGTGGGCGACCGGCTCGGCGTGGGGCTCACCGTTGACGTTTCGGTTATCGTCGCGGTATCAGAGGCGGTAGCGGTGCGGGTGAGCGTGGGCGACCGGCTCGGCGTCGGCGACACCGTAGCAGTCAGCGTCACCGTCCGCGTATTTGTCCACGTTGGCAGACGCGTCACCGTCCTCGTCGCCGTCGGCGTCGGCGAAATGGTGGATGTAAGGGTGACGCTTCCCGTCGGCGTAGAGGTAAGCGTTACCGTCGCCGTGGGCGAGATGGTACAGGTGTGAGTGATGGTTGGCGACCAGCTAAACGTCGGGCTCACCGTCGACGTCGAGGTAATCGTCGGCGTAACGCTTGGCGTGGCCGTCAGCGTCAGCGTTGGGGATATCGTCGGCGTGGGCGAAACGGTGGACGTAGGGGTTATCGTGTACGACCAGCTAAAGGTCGGAGTCACGGTCGCCGTCTTGGTCACCGTCGGTGTCGCGGTCGGCGTGGCCGTCAACGTCACCGTCCCGGTTATCGTCGGCGTCGGCGAGGTCGTGGACGTAGGGCTTATGGTGTAGGACCAGCTGAACGTCGGCGTCAGGGTCACCGTCTTAGTTACCGTCCGCGTCACCGTCGAAGTGGGCGTCGGCGTGGGGGTGGGGATATAGTCATAAACAGCGAAGACATCGGTAATGGAGTTATTGTCGCCGACCACAAGATTGCTGGCCATGGAATGAAAAGCAGCGACCTGCCCGTCCGCACTGAGGCGTCCCCAAGCACTATCGTCATTGCCCTCGGCGGCCGAGTCGCTTAAGCTGACTCGTCTGATGGTCTTAGTCTGCCGGTCGTAGACGAAGATATCGCCCATGCCGTTGGTGTCGCCCGCCACCAGATCATTGGCGGCCGAGTTGAAAGCGACGTACCTGCCGTCAGACGATATGCCCGGGTAATAGCTCCCGGAATTGGCTTCACCACCCGCGTCGTCCACGCTCACACGCTCGGTATCGTCCAGCAAGCGGTCATGGACAAAGATATCGGCGTAACCGTTGCTATCGCCACCCACGAGATTGCTGGCGTACGAAGAGAAGGCAACATATCGTCCGTTGCCGCTGATGCTCGGATAGTAGCTGCCGTCGTCACCCTCGTTGCCAAGATCGTCCACGCTTACGCGCTCGACATCGTCTATCAAACGGTCATAGACAAAGATATCATATTCGCCGTTGGCGTCCCCACCGACGAGATTGCCGGCGAAGGACTGGAAGGCAACGAAGCGGCCGCCGGAGCTTATGCTGGGGAACCCGCTGCCACTGTTCCCTTGAATACCCAGGTCACTCAAACTCACCCTTTCAATGGCATTGCTGCCCCGGTCATAGACAAAGACGTCCGGCCATCCATTCGTATCCCCGCCGACAAGATTAGTGGCCTTGGATTCGAAAGCCACGTAAAGCCCGTTTCCACTGATGCTCGGGTTTATGCTGTGGTTGTTGCCCTCAAACCCGATACCATCCACGCTTACCCGTTCCGTTACGTTCGCAGCACGGTCGCGCACAAAAACATCGTTCTTACCGTTGTTGTCTCCCACCACCAGGTTCTTCGCCAGGGAGTAGAAAGCAACGTACTGCCCACTATCGCTGATCTCGGGGCCATCGAGATCGAGCATGTCGAAATGGCTGTGGCCGTCCCCTCCATTCCCCCCGTTGTCCACGCTGACCTTCTCAATAGTGTCCGTTTGCCGATCATAGACGTAAACATCCCTATACGGCGTATCCCCACCAACGAGATTCCAGGCATCGGATATGAATGCGAGATAACGCCCATCGGCGTTGACATCCGGGTAGCCGCTCCAATCGTTCCCTTCCTCACCGGCGCCATTCAGGCTCACCCTTTCGATCTGGTCAGCCCGTAGCGCCGGGTTGAAAAAGAAGACGATCACCACGATTATTCTAAGAGGAGATATCTTCCGCATCGAACCCTTTGAAAGCCCCTTTCGCCAAGGCGCAAAACTCCACATGATCATATAAACATCTAACTATATATATATCACCTTTTCCATATTTGTCAATTGCAGCACCTTTAGAATGGCTGCAAACACATGCATTTACCTAATCAACGAGAATCTAACCCACCAGACCGGGCAAGAACCACAGCGGCAAGAATTCACGCACTGAGGCCCTTCGGTTTGTACCTATAGATACGACGAAACACCGGTGTAGACCGTTTACTATAATATAGCGCTTCATCCACGAGCTCACGCACGCCTGGCTGCCTGTCGGCAGACAGGCAGGGGGGCGTGGGGCCACGGCGGGTGGCATTTGCGCACGCGGAATGAATGTGATATGACCCAGACCCAAGCAGGAGGGCAGACAAATGAGTATCCTTCAGAGCGTGATGCAGCGCAGTGTGCTCCAGAGCAAATCTCAGAATAACCTTGGTGGTGAATCAGCCCCCGGCGAGAATGTCCGCAAGTTCACGGTCATAGTGGCGGCCGTCAGGCAGTTTTTCGTATTCCACTCCCTGCATGTTGTTATCCAACACGCCAAAGCCGGGCTCGTTGTAGGTCCAGTAGGCGTAGCCGATACCGTTGTCGCAGAAGATGGCCATCACGTCCCTAAGCCACCTCAACTGTGACTCACGCGGCGCCTTGCTGTAAACGCCGAACTCGCCGCAGTAGACCGCTGCGCTAACGGCGCCTTGGAACTCCAACACCGGCTTGATCATCTCCAACAGGAAATCCTTGTTGTAGCGTTCCCCCGCGTGCCCCTTCAGCGCATCGTAATGAGGCGTGTCCTTGTAGTTCTCTATGTTCGGCGGGGAACCGGGGTAGGGCACCGTCTCCTGGTAGAAACGCGTCACCCCTCCCCAGCCCGCCCGCTGGTGCGTGAAGAGGAAGGGATCGTAGAAATGAAAGGTATAGACCACGTTCTCGTCATCAAAGACCCTGAGCTTAGGGAAGGTGCGCGCATTGCTCCACTCGTTGGAGCCGATCACCACCACACGGTTGGTATCTACCTCGCGGATCGCCTTCAAGCACTCGCCGGCGACGCGGTTCCAGTCCTCGGCGTCCTTGGCCACCGGCTCGTTCATGATATCAAAGGCCAGCTCGGAAGGCTTGATCTCCTTGTAACGCTCGGCGAAGTGCCGCCAGATGTTGCAGAACCTCTCCAACGACGCGGCGTTGTGCCAGAGATCGTTCTCCTCCCCCTTCATGAAATGGTGCCCGGGCGCCCAGTGCAGGTCCAAGAGGCAGTGTATCTTGCGGCGCACGCACCAACCGACGAAGTTGTCAATCACCTTCAGGTTCTTCGCCTTGTATTCGCCCGGCTTGTCGTCGTCCTCGAGGAATGGGTAATCGATGGGCAGGCGGATGTGGTTCAAGCCCCAGGAAGCGACCAGCTCCACGTCCCCGGCCTTGATGAAGTCCTTGACATGCTCCTCGCCCAGCTTAGACTGGGAAAGCCAACGACCGAAATTAACCCCGCGCAAACCGGACCATTGCTCCTTGTCTATTGGCATGCTTCGTTCCTCGCCTCTACTCCCGCGTCATAGGGGACGTTATTATTTTGGATTGCGGATTGCAGATTGGAGATTTACATGCCTGGTCAATCTACAATCGACAATCCACAATCAGCAATACCTAATTCATCCCCTACCCTTGAACCACTCTATCGTCTTCTTCAGCCCGTCTTCCAGCTCCACTTTCGCCTGCCAGCCAAGCACCTGCTTCGCCTTGGAGGCGTCCGGGCAACGGCGCGTCGGGTCGTCCTTGTGACGCAGGGGACGGCTTTCACACTCGGCCTCGTTGCCGACGAGGCGGTTGACCTTCTCAGCCAGCTCGGCGACCGTAAACTCTCCTTCGTTGCCCAGGTTAAACACCTCCCCCGTCGCCTTATCGCTCTCCATCACCCTCACCAGCCCCTCCACCAGGTCGTCCACGTAGCAGAAACTGCGCGTCTGCTTGCCGTCGCCGTAGATGGTAAGAGCTTTTCCCGCCAGGGCCTGGGTGATGAAATTCGTCACCACGCGGCCGTCATCCGCGCGCATGTGTGGCCCGTAGGTGTTGAAGATGCGCACGAGGCGCACGTCCAGCTTGTGCTTGCGGTGATAGGCCATGGAGACCGCCTCTGCGAAACGCTTGCCCTCGTCGTAAGGCGCGCGCGGCCCCAGGCTGTTTACGTTACCGAAATAGCTTTCCTTTTGCGGGTGTTCCAGCGGTTCGCCGTAGATCTCCGAGGTGCTGGCGACGAGGATGCGGGCGCTGCTCTGATTCGCCAGCTCCAGCATCCTGGTGGTGCCGAGGCTGTTGGCCCGGGCTATCTCCAGCGCCAACGATTCGAAATCCTTGGGGCTGGCGGGGCTGGCGAGGTGGTAGATCCTCGCCGGCTTGAGCTTAAGCTCCTCCTCCACATCCTGCTCCAGCAGGCGGAAGCCCTTCTCCCCCTCCAGCTCGGCGATGTTCTCGCGCCGCCCACTGCAAAAGTTATCCAGGCAGGCCACCTCGTGGCCGTCCGCCAGCAGTCGGCGGCAGAGGTTACTGCCGATGAATCCGGCGCCTCCCGTTATGAGTACTTGATCGCCCATGGTTGCCTTCGTATCACAATTCCAGTATTGAGTGATGAGTAGTGGGTATTGGGTGGAAGAACATGGCAGTCCATCACCATATAGCATCACTCAATACTCACTACCCAATACTCATCACTACTTCCGCCAGCGCGATAATTGGCGCAGGAAACCGGATGCGGCGCGTATGAATACGCCCAGGTGCCGCCTACCGCGTACGTTTCTCATTATATCAAACATCTTCGCAGCGCGCAGGTAAAACCCCCGGTAGGCCGCGCGCGTCAGCTCGTTCAGCCTCTTGTCCGACAGCTTGCTCAGATTAGCTGCCAGGCGCGGCCCCGTGGGAACATAGTCCTCCCAGTTGTCAGAGAGCCACCCCCCCTTCGGCAGGCCGTCATACAGCGGCGTCCCCGGATATATCACCAGCCGGTTGAAAGAAGCCAGCACGGGGTTGCCGCGCCGCGCGTAATCGATCGTCGCCTTGATCATCTTCTCGTCCTCGCCGGGGGCGCCGAGGATGTAGCTGGCCACGGCAAAAAGCCCCTCCTGCCTCGCCGATGACAGCGCCTCAAGGCCATTAGCCGCCGTGCTGCCCTTGCACAGTTCCCTCAGTGTTTCGTCGTCGCCGCTTTCCAGGCCGAAGGATATGATGCGTAGGCCTGCCTGCCGCATCAACGCGAGGAGTTCGCGGTCCACCCGGTCCGGACGGGCGTAACAGAACCAGCTCAAGCCCTTCTTCTCCTTTATCAGCCTGTGGCAAAACTCCTCCACCCTCTCCCTGTCTATGGTGAAGGTGTCGTCCTTGAAGACGAAATGGCGCACGCCGTGGTCGCGCTGAAGCTGTTCCATCTCTTCGATAATGTAGCCGGGAGAGTGGGCGCGAAACTTCTTTCCCATCGTCACCCCCGAGGCGCAGAAAGCGCACCTGTAGGGGCAGCCACGGCTGGTGATCAGCGAAGCCGAGGGAAGCCCCACGTCGGCGTAGGCCTGGGGGCGGTAGCGATGAGGCGGAGCGGCGGAACGGTCGGGATGGGGCAGGCTATCCAGGTCGTCGAGGGGCGCGCGCGACGGGGTCCGTTCTACCTTATCCTTAATGCGCCGCGCCAGCCCATTCACCCCGCCCAGCTTCCCGGCAGAAGCTCCGCCCGCGGCGGCCAACGCGGCCAATTCCACCATAGTCTCCTCGCCCTCGCCGATCACCACCACGTCCAGGGCCGGGTTCTCCGCCAACACCTCCTCCGGCAAGGCCGAAGCGTGCACGCCGCCCATTACCAGCAGTGCGTCGGGCAAGGCCTTGCGCGCGGCGGAGATCACCTGGCGTGCATAGGGGTAGTTGGGGGTAGCGGTACTTATACCGACGAGAGACGGCCTCTTGTCAAGAAAGAACGCGGATAGCCGCGCCAGGTCCCATCCCAGCACTTCCAGGTCCACTATGCGGGGATCGTAACCGGCCCGCTTAAGGCAAGCGGAGATATAGCCCAGGCCGAGGGGATACTGGTAATTCCCGCCGGCGCCCATGGGGCCGTATAGTCTCGAGTAGGGGGTATTTATAAGAACGACCTGCAAGTGTTCCTCCGGTATTGAGTGATGAGTAGTGGGTATTGGGTGGAAAACTATAGCAATGCATCGCTACATGGCATGACTCAATACTCAATACCCAATACTCAATACCCAATGCGATAAACCTACATCGCAGGTATCAAGAATTCCTGCGGCACTATCTCCCTGCCCCTCCCCGGCGCCTCCCAGAAGAACTCGAACAACCCGCCGCCGTGTCCTTTCTTGCGGTAGGTCACCGTTATCGGGTACTTGCCCTCGCCAAGCCAAATGCGCGCCTCGCCGTTCTTGCCCGGGCCAGGGGTCACCACCAGCCTCTCGTTCCCTAGCCACAATTCCGCCGTGCCGTCACATTTCACCCCCAGCATGTACACCCCCGGCCGCGGCGCCCGCAGCAGGCCACGCCACTCAGCGCTAGGCCCCGGCACCATGTAGCGCAGGGGATAATAGCCGCTCTGGAACATCAACACCGGGTCTATCTCTTCCCCCCAGGGCGCCAGTCCTCCCTGGCGGCGATAGCGGGCAACCAGCGGCTCGTCCAGGGCCGCATTGAAAAGATGGCTCCAAAGCCTCGCGCCCCACGGCAGACTTGCCCGCCGCGTCAACCCGCCGTAGTGCGTAGAAGCAAAGAACGGGTCCTTCACACCTGACAGGCTGAGACGAGGCCGCAAGGTCTCGCCCCCTCCCCGAGCTTCCAGGCTGACCCCATGAAATCCCGCGGCAAGCCGCAACTCCCGCCCGGGCACGATCTCCCTCTCGTCCACAGCAAGCTTGAAATCCTTCACGCCCTTGACAACAAGGCGGTGGCGTCCGCCGCTGCGCAGGTAGATCAGCCCTTGCCAGACGCCGCGCGCGGCCGCGACCCCCCCCAGTTCCGGCCACGCCTCGCGCCGCTTGCTGATCAAAGCGCCCTCGCCGTCATAGTAACGCGCCGTCAAGCCGCGCGCGCCAGGCAGGTCCTCCGGCTCAAGCCTTCCCCTTATCAACACGACATGCCGGAACGGGTCGTGGATCTCCTTGAAATCGCCGGCGGGATAGAGCCTGCGCATAAACTCCAACTTATGTTTCTGCTCCAACTGCAGGTAGAAGGTCTGCGGCTTTTCGATATCCTCCGCAACCGGTATGCGGCGATGAAAATAGAACTCGCGATAATCGTCCCAGCCGCCCGAGGTAAAACGGATCGTGGGGTGCCCCATGTAGCGGGGCGAGAAGTAGTAGGCGCCAGGCCGAGGCGCCTTCTCAAGGTCGCGGCCGATGATTGATTCTACGGTGGAAAACGAGGCCCAGACGCCGCCGTCGTTCGGCCCCATGTAAAAGTATCGGCGGTAAGCCTGCCGGCCGTCAAACGCCACCGCCGCGGCCAGCAGGATAAAGACGGCCAGTGAGACCCGCAGGCGCTGGCCCCACCCCCAGCGCCCAAAACGGTCGATGATCAACTGGGGATAAAAACCGGAGATAAGAATGATCGCCGGGATGGCGCCGAGACTGCGGTAGCCCTGCGGCGCCTCGAAATTCAGCGAGAGCACGCCGCCGCTGAGCATGCCCAGGAACCAGAGCAGAAAAAGGACGCTCTCCGGCCGGCGCAATCGGCACAGGGCGAGGAAGAAGCCCAGTATAAAGAAGAGGCCGCCGAAATACTCCAGCATCGGCAACCCCGGCACATTGTGGCGGCCGTTTCCGTCGCCGATGTAGTTAAACATCAGGGCGTGCTTCCTGATGTTATCCCACAGCGGGTATATGCTCCCCGCCCTATTCACCTCGTGCATCACGGAGGTGGTCGCCGTGCGGCTGCCGAGGTGATCGGGGTTGATGCCCCAGTAAACGTGCAGGGGCAAGGCGATGATAACGGAAGCGATGAGCAGCCAGTGCAGATGGCGGCGCAGGTCCGGCTTGAAGCGTGGACAGAACCAGATGAAACAGAAGAGGTAAGCGTAATAGCCGTAGAACACCAGGGCAGGCACACCGAAGCCGACGGCCAACACGAGGGGCAGGGCAGCAAGGGAGATGCCCAGGCCGCGGTCACGCCCGTATAGGTACCAATAAAGGAAGAGAAAGAAGAAGAGGAAGACGAAAAGCAACAGCCGCGAAGCGATGTAGGAGTGAAGCCCCAGGCCAAGGAAGAGGCCACTTAGCACGTAATCCCTGCGCCGGCCCTCCTGCAGGGCCTTGAAGAGGAAATAGACGGCCGGTATGCTGAAGAGCACCGTCTGAACGCCGACGAAACCCACACGCGAGAAATTGAAATGCCAGCGCGAGACGGCCAGGAAGCCGGTCAACCCCAGGGCGAGAAACGGGCTGAAGACGCGCCTTGACAGCAGGTAGAAGAGGGGCACGGCCAGCACGCCGCTGACGATAGAAACAAGCCGCACCGAGAACACGCTGGTCCCCAGGGCCTTGAAAGAGATAGCGATGAAATACATGTAAAGGGCGGGAAGCTGGGTCATCCTCTCGATATAGACGGGGAAGCTTTCGCCCCGCAGGATCCGCGCCGCCTCCATGCCGTTCTGGGCCTCGTCGAAGAAACACCCGGTGGGCAGTTCTCCTATCTTGTGAAGGCGGAAGAAGAGGGCGACAAGGACCAGCGCCGCCACGGCGGCCCACTCCAGCCAGCGCGGCAGCGTCACCTCTTCCCCGCCTTCCCCCTGCCGCGGCGCGAAGCGCAGCCCAAAAGCGAGGAGAAGCGCGGCCAGGGCGAAGAGGGCCAGGCCGGGCACGAGTTGGCGGCCGTTCAGGAACCACTGTCCAAGAGCGGCGGGAAAGAGCGCAAATACCAGGGCCATATCAGCCCATATCTCCAGGTCGCGGCGTTTGCTTGTTCTTCTTGACGTTGTCTTCTTTCTCATCGTTGGATGCAGTTAATGCGAACCTAGGAACTCGGACTCAGGGATCCGGTCACTCTAAGTTCC
>CBDVCL010000029.1:0-11043 GCA_965372475.1 uncultured bacterium
GGAGGCGGGATATTAGGTCGTCTAGTGTCTGGCGTCTAGAGTCTAGCGTGAGTGGCAGAGAACAGAAGGGCAGTCAGTTCTCCATCTACCATCTACTACCTACAGACTTAAGGCTTCCTCGAACAGCTTAACGTCTTCCTCGAGCTCCTTCGGATCATTCCCCGGATAGATGCCAACGCAAACAGCATCCTGCGCGCGCAGGTGCCTGGCGACGAACTCGAGGGCCTTCTTTGGGTCGTTGCGTCCCGCGGCCATCACTTTGTAGTGGATCACGGGCTTGGAGAGACCCTTGATAAGCGCCACCATCTTGTCGCGGTCGGCGTCGTCGAAGTTCTCGTCATAGCCGTGCTGGTGCTCGGGATTGTCGGTGCGGGGGATGGGGTTGTAGTAGGAGCACATGTAGAAATCCAGCTCCAGGTTCTTCTCCGCCCATTCAAAGACGCCCAGGGTGTGGCCGGCGATCCCCGCGGGGAGCCCCGCCTCCTTGATGCGCGCGATATCGGACTTGGTCTCGTCCAGCTTGCCGTTCGCCAGCAGGTAATCCATGTGCCCGCCGTGCAGGTAGCAGGCCTTGGCACCGCCGTTGATGGCGTTCTCCACGCCCTTTCTCATCTCGCCCACCTCGGGGCAGGTCTGACCCATCCAGTCTATCTTGCCCCCCTCGTCCCAGTATTCCATCAGCAGGCGCCTCACGTGGTGGTCGGCGCGGCCGTTGTAGGTGCTGATGCCCAGCCCCTCCGCCTGCTTGAGCATCTTCTTGATATTGGCCGCGGTGAAATAGCGCATCATCTCCCGGTCCTTCTCCACGCTGATGTGCGAGTAGCCGCTCACGGGGTTACTGCCCAGCGTGAGGCGGCTTATCTCAAGTTTGCCCATCTTGACCGTTCCCAGTGCCATATGTCGCTCTTTTTCTGTTATACTCTGTTGGCTTGACCAAGGGATAGTATACCTAACAACGTCTCGAGGGTGTGAAAGAAAAGAGGAGAGATGCAGGAACTGAGCTCACGCGAGAGGATAGCCAGGTCGCTCAAGCACGAGCCGGTGGACAAGCTCGGCCTGTGCGAGAGCTTCTGGCCCGACACCACCAAGAAGTGGCGCGAGGAGGAGAAGCTGGGCGAGGAAGAGAGCCCCGAGAACAGGTTCGGCCTGGACATACGGCAGAGCTGGTGTTTCAACATGGTAGCCGACCTGGACTTCGAGGAACAGACCATTGAAGAGGATGAGAACACCCGCCTGGTCAAGAACGGCAACGGTTCCATCTTGCGCTGGCACAAGGAGAAAAGCGGCACCCCCGAGCACGTCGATTTCCTCGTCAAGGACATGAAGAGCTGGCAGGAGCACGCGCGGCCGCACCTGGTGGACGAGAAGAACGACGAGCGGCGCGTCAACTTTGAAGCTTACAGGAACAACCGGGAGTGGTGCGAGAAGCAGCAGTATTACCACACCTGGTCCGGCGTCAACGTCTTCGAGTGCATCCATCCCGTGAGCGGCCACGAGCACATGCTGATGGGCATGGTGCTGGAGCCTGAATGGGTCAAGGACATGTGCGAGGTGTATGCCGAGTTGACGATTCGCCTGCTGGAGATGCTCTTCGAGAAGGAGGGCAAGCCGGACGGCGTCTGGTTCTATGAGGACATGGGCTTCAAGCACAAGCCTTTCATGGGGCCCGACCACTACAAGGAGTTGGTCTGGCCGGCGCACAAGAAGACCTTTGACTTTGTCCACTCGCACGGCTTGCCAGTATTGGTGCATTCCTGCGGCTTCGTCGAGGCGCTGGTGCCGGGGCTTATCGAGGCGGGGATGGACTGCCTGCAGGCGATGGAGGTGAAGGCGGGGATGGACCTGTTGAAAATGAAGAAGCTCTACGGCGACAAGATCGCGCTCATGGGCGGTCTGGACACGCGCACCATGGTCGCCAACGACCGCGAGGCGATCACGAAGGAACTTGAGAGCAAGCTCCCCGGCGCCTGCGAGGGCGGGGGGTATATCTTGCATTCCGACCACAGCATCCCCGACCAGGTTGAGTTCGAGACGTACAAGTTCTTTGTCGATAAAGCACAGGAAATAGCAGGAAGCGAGAAGCCGGAAGCGTAGTGGCGGACCATCCGTCTTCGCTGAAGCTACGACGGGACAAGCCGCGTCCACCGCAATAATATGGGAGCCCACAGTGACGCTGAAAATCGAGAGAGACATCTACCCAGCGGTCGACCGCTAACCTTACTGAGGGCCGCTCCGCGGTCGACACCTCCCCTACATTGATAACGCATCGTAGGGGCGGCCCACTGCGGCCGCCCAAAGACATGTTGGACAGAAAGGGAACAATGACCTTACGCGAGAGATTCCTGGCGACGATGAATTATGGCAAGCCCGACAAGCTGCCCAACTTCGAATTCGGCTACCTCGCCGAGACCCTGCCCGCCTGGCACGAGCAGGGACTGCCGAAGGAGATCACAGAAGAGTGGCAGGCCTACGATTACTTCGGCATAGAGGACCTGGCCCCGTCGTGGATCAACCCCGCGCTGTGTGGCGAGATGAAAGAGAAAGAGGTGATCGAAGAGACCGAGGACAGTATCACCTATCGCGACCATGTAGGCGCCGTGCGCCACGAGCGCACTGACGTGCCCCAGAGCATCCCCCATTTCCTGGACTACCCGCTCAAGACGCGCGAGGACTGGAAGTGGTTTGAGGAGCGCCTGCAGCCCGACGCCAAGCGCTTGCCGGACGGCTTCGATCAGAGATTAAAAGAAATACAAGCGTCGGGCCGGCCGGTCAGTGTGGCTATCGGCTCGCTGATGGGCAATCTACGCGACTGGATGGGCTTCGAGGGCTACGCCATCGCTTCGCTCACCGACCGCGAGTGGATGGAGGAGATGGTAGAGACGTGGACGGTGATGATAACCGATACCCTGGAGAAGGCCTTCGCGCGGGGGCTGAAGCCCGACATCGGCACGGGATGGGAGGACATCTGTTTCAACTCCGGTCCCATCTGCGACCTCAAGTTCTTCGATGACATCGTCGTGCCGCGCTACAAGCGTATTACTGACGTCTTGAAGAAGGGGGGCTGTGAGCTGTGCTGGACGGACTGCGACGGGGACATCAGCGCGCTCGTGCCGGGGTTCATGAAGGGCGGTATCAACGTGATGTTCCCGCTCGAGGTGAACGGCGGCTCCGACCCCGTGCGACTGCGCCAGGAGCACGGCAAGGACTTGCGCCTGGCCGGCGGCGTCTGCAAGATGCGCCTCGCCGAGGGCAAGCAAGCCATCGAGAAGGAGCTCAAGCACCTGCTGCCCGTGGTGGAGGAGGGAGGCTTCATTCCCCATTATGACCACCGTTGCCAGCCGACGATCTCGTTCGAGGACTACAAGTTCTATCTCGATTTGAAGAGAGAGCTTTTCAACTGTGGGGGTGTTCCCAAGTACTGAATCCTAAGTCCAGAGTCGTCGGACTCAGGACTTTGGACCTTGGACTCAGGACTGACCAACGATGACCATCACCCCCAAGGACAAAGAGATCCTCCGTAAACTCGCGGCGAAGCAAGCGGAGATAGCCGCCTTGCCCGTGCAGCAGGAGAAGATAGATCTCTGGTCCAAATGCAACCGCCTGGAGAAGTGCCGCCCGCCCGTCTACCTGGATGAGATGCCTTGGAACGAGTTCGCGAAAGAGGAAGGGCTGGGCCTGGCGTGCGAGGACAACTTCTGCCGCGGGATGGAAGCTGACCTGCGCCGCACGCTCTACCGCTGGGAACACATGCCGGCCGACATGGTGGTCGAGGGAACCTTCTACTCGCCGCTGGCCATCGGCGATTCAGGCTACGGCATCTCAGAAGACACGGACATCGTGACCACTGATGAGACCAGCGATGTCGTCTCGCGCCATTTCAAGGTGGTTATCAAAGAGGCGCAGGACATAGAGAAGATCCTTGTGCCGAAGGTTACGCACGATGAAAGGGAGTCAGCGCGCAGGTACGGTGTGCTGAACGAGGCCTTCGGTGACCTGCTCAAGATAGAGAAGCGTGGCGCCGCCGGTTGGTGGTTTGCCCCCTGGGATGAGCTGATCCGATGGTGGGGCATCCAGGAGGCGTTGACCGACCTGGTCCTAAAGCCTGAATTGATCCACCGGGCGATGGAACGCCTGGTCGACGCCCATATCGGCCGACTGGAGCAGTTAATCGAAATGGGCCTCTTGTCGCTTAACAACTGCAATGTGCGCGTTGGTTCCGGCGCCCTGGGCTGGACGGACGAATTGCCCGGAGAAGAGGCGGAGCCTGGTGCGGTTGAGCCGAAACACCTGTGGGGTTGCGCCACGCCGCAGATCTTCAGCGAGGTCTCGCCCCAGATGCACGACGAGTTCGCCCTCAAGCACGAACTGCGCTGGCTGGAAAAGTTCGGGCTTAATTACTACGGCTGTTGCGAGCCGCTGCACCACAAGATAGGCATCCTGCGTAAGATACCCCGCTTGCGCAAGATATCCGTGAGCCCCAAGGCCAAGGCGGACGTCGCCGCGGCCGAGATAGGGAATGACTATGTGCTCTCCCTCAAGCCCAACCCCGCCATCCTGGCCACTGACGACTGGGACGCGGACAAGGTGCGCGCTTACACGCGCGAGCTCTTCGAACAGACGCGCGGTTGCGTGGTGGAGATGATCATGAAGGACATCTCCACCGTGCGTTACAAACCGCGCCGCCTGCACGACTGGGCAAGGATAGCGGTGGAGGAGGCAGAACGGATTGCCGGGGGGTGACAAAGGGTAGAATGAGCATCGAAGTAGCGAGGAAGAATATCCGACTCGAGCCCTGCGACAGGTGGGCTCACACGGAGTATAGTTTGAACTATAGCTCTGACTACTGTCAGAAACGAGCGGTGGGGGGCGGGGAGGATTGCTTGCAGATAGATTTCGCATTTGGCACGAATGATGGGATCGTGAACTGGGCGGAACGCGGGCGGGTCACCGACATGGGCCACGCTGCCTACGCCGTTGACGGCAGCGACCAGCGCGCGTCCGCCAAAAGCCCCTTCAAGTCGCCCGAGGAGGTATGGGAGTTTGACGCCGTGAAGGAATACGGGCTTCCCGACGAGCAGGAGCAGGTGGACGCCTACGAGAAACTGGTGCGGGACAACAAGGCTAACTCTCCAGAGCAGCTCGTCACCGGAGGCTACTACAAGAGCATCGTATCGGGAGCCATCGCCGCTTTCGGGTGGGACATGCTGCTGATGGGAGCCTCCGACCCCGGCAAGATGGCGAAGGTCTTTGACAGCTTCTTCAGTTACACGCAGTTCTTCATGAAATGCTGGGCCAAGACCAGCGTCGAGGTTTGCATTCAGCACGATGATTTCGTCTGGACGGAGGGAGCCTTCATGCACCCGGACATATATCGAAGGGATATCATCCCCCGCTACGCGGAGCTGTGGAAGCCGTTGCGTGAAGCCGGGAAGAAGCTCCTCTTCTGCTCGGACGGCAATTGGACCGAGTTCGCTCCCGACATAGCCGAGGCCGGGGCGGACGGCTTCATTTTCGAGCCCTGCGTGGACTTCGGGTACATGGCTGAGAACTTCGGCCAGACCCACTGCCTGGTCGGCAGCTACGTGGACTGCCGTGATCTGACCTTCGAGAAATGGGACAAGGTTAAGGCCGATATAGATAACACCTTCAGGGCGCTAGCGAAGTGCAAGGGAGCCATAATAACGGTTGGCAACCACCTGCCCCCCAATATCCCGCACCACATGCTCGACAAGTACTTCGATAACATGCTGCCCAAGCTTCGGAAGAAGTAGAAGGTAAGCCCTGCCAAGAACATGGTGGCGATGTATGAAACAGCGGTGGAAATCAGTGCAAACAAGTAGTATCTCGTATTTAGTATCGCGTATCTCGTTCAGGAAGCGCTCGGCGAGATACCAGATACAAGATACGAGATACGGAAGGAGACCATGAGCAAGATCACGATCTCTAAGACCAAGGACCACTTCATTAGGGAAGGCAAGCCCTGGTTCTACCTTGCCGATACGGTCTGGAGCGCCTTCACCAATGCCACGGAAAAGGAATGGGAAGCCTACCTGGACTACCGCGCCGAGCAAAGGTTCAACACACTGCAGATAAACATCCTGCCCCAGCACGACCGCAGCGACAGCGCCAACGATATGTTGCCCTTTGACACGGGCAAAGACGGCCGCTACGATTTCAGGAAGCCGCGCCGTGAATACTTTGATCGCGCCGCGAAATACTGCGAGATGGCGGTGAAGAAGGGCTTCACGCTTGCCCTGGTCGTGCTCTGGTTTGATTACATAGAAGACCGTTGGCGGCGCGAAAAACCTCACCGCTCCTTCAAGGCGGCGGAGATATCTCCTTGGGTGCAGTTCGCGGTGAGCACCTTCAGAAAGTTTAGCCCCATATACATCGTCAGCGGCGACTGCAACTTCGCGCGTGACTGGTCCAAGCACCCAAAAGAGGGCTACCTCACCGCCTTCAAGTTCATAAAGAAGCTTGACCCGGCCGCGCTCACCACGATGCATCTGCAGGGAGGCGCTTACCCGCCGAAGGTGTTCCTTGAGCACATGGACTTCTACATATACCAGTCCGGCCACATGCGTGACGGCCAGCACTTGCCCTACGAGCAGGCGGCAAATCTCTGCAAGTATAGGCCTAAGCGCCCCGTGCTTAACGCCGAGCCTTGTTACGAGGGGCATCCCTTCGGCGGGGAGGAGACGGGGCGCTGGTCGGCCTTTGACGTGAGAAAGGCCATCTGGTCGTCCATGCTTTCGGGGGCGAAGGCGGGGGTGAGCTACGGTGCGCACGGCATCTGGTCCTGGCATCAGAGGGGGCGTAACTTCCGCGGCTGGAATTTCTCCAAACAGCCCTTCCCTTGGCGCGTGGCGCTGAAGTTCCCGGGCGCCTGGGACGTGGCGCTGGCGCGGATGCTCTTCGAGGGCCACGGGCTGGTCGGCATCGAGCCGGCGCAGAAGCTCCTCGTCAATAAGACCGAAGACATCCGCGTGGCGATGTCAAAGGACAAGAGCAGGCTGGTCGTGTATGCCCCCTATGCCTGGGCGGCTGAGTTGAAGGAGGACCTGTCGAAATATGATTGGGCAGGCATCGCTCTCGCGACGCGCGAGAGCTTCGTGCCGCTCGTAAAGCGCAAGGGCAAGAACTCGGTGATCGAGATGGATGATTTCAATTCAGACGTGGTCATTATTGGGCAAAAATGAAGCGAGAACCCAATACCCAGTACCCAAGACCCAATACCCCGGGCCGTAAGACCCCAACCCGCCCGGGGAGAAGGATTGCCTTCGCGGTACTGGTGCTGGTGGCTGCAACGGCCCGGTCTGCTGACATAGTCATCTTCGATGACAAGCTACACGTCGACGGCAACATCGGCGCCTGGGGACCGAAGATGGCAGCTTACCGTGAGAAGCACGATCTGCCCGTATTGAATAGCTACTACGACAGCCGTGAGATGTATTCCGCGAACGAGGTCTGCCTGCCCTTCAATGCTCCGCTGGTTTTTGTCACTGGAGTTCTCACCCTCCGATAACGGGTACAGCGTCTAGCGTCCTGCGTCTAGCGTTTTAAGTGATGAGAAGGTAGAATTCTCGAGCGCAATACGCTAGACTCTGTACGCTGGACACTAGACTCGATAACACGAGGAATTTACTATGGGCGACCGCATAGATCGCAGGGATTTTCTCAAGACGGCGGGGGTTGCCGCGTCTGTGGCGGCGGTGCCTCCCTGGCTCTGGGCGAAGGGGAAGAAACCAAACGTGATAGTCATCTTCGCCGACGATCTGAACTTTGATTCTCTCTCTTGCTACGGCGGCCAGACCCCTACGCCGAACATAGATAAGCTTGCTGCCGAGGGTATGAAGTTCCATAACGGCTACGTCTCCTCCGCCGTGTGCACACCCAGCCGCTACAGCATCCTCACGGGGCAATACGCCTCGCGCTCGCGCGCCTTGAAGAAGAACTACCCGCATGGTGGCCCCGTCTCGCTCACCTGGAACACATACCTCGTGGACGGTGACATGACGGTGGGTTCGTTCCTGAAAGATGAGGGCTATTTTTCCGGCATGGTGGGGAAATGGCACCTCGGTGGCTACTGGGGCGGCAAGATCTCCGCGCACGAGGACCCTTTCAACCCGATTACCGACCGCGAGATGCAGCGCATGCAGAGAGGCCTGATAGAGGTGGTGAAGACGCGCGGCTTTGATTACGCCGCCTCGCTCTACCAGAACAACCCGCAAGGCATGGCTGTTCCTACCAGGAGCAAGATCCACAACATGGAATGGCTCGTGCAGGGCGCCTTTGATTTCCTCGAGGGTAGCAAGGGCCAGCCCTTCTTCCTTTACTTCGCTACCACGGTGCCGCACGCCCCGCCGGCGGTCGACTCGCTCAAGGCGGACCCGCGCATCACGCCCGGGGGTATCCTCAAGCAAGCACCCGATGTCGGCATGGCCTCGCGCGAGGAGATCCTCAAGCGCACCAGGGAAAGCGGCTCGACTGACTGGAAGGCGTCAGGGCTGATATGGCTGGACGATGCCGTGGGAGCGCTGATGAAGAAGCTGGAAGATATGAAGCTGGCCGATGACACGGTGATCATGTTTATCAGCGATAACCAGGACGCGGGGCACGGCAAGATGACCTGTTACGACGCGGCGCGTCTCCCCTATATCATACGCTGGCCCGGCGTGGTGAAGAAGGGCAGCGAGTGCCATGACCTGGTCAGCAATATCGACGTCCTGCCCACCGTGCTCGACATCTGCGGCGTTGCGCCGATGCAGGGATACAAGGTGGATGGGCAGAGCTTCCTGCCTTTGCTCAAGGGAGAGAGGTACGAGCGCGAAGACCTGTTTCTGGAGGTCAATTACACGCGCGCCGTGGTAAACAAGGACGGCTGGAAATACCTCGCCGTGCGCGTGCCCGAGGAGCTGAAGAAGAAGCACGGTAAGGTCACGCAGGGAGGGGAGCCCGCCGAGAAGGAACGTTTCGGTTCCATCAAGCGGTTCCCCGCTTACTTCGACGAAGACCAGCTCTATAACCTGAAGGAAGATCCAAAGGAATTGACCAACCTGGCGGGTGACGCCAAGCATAAGGACATCCTCGAGATACTAAAGGCGAGGATGAAGGAGTATTCCGCCGACCTGCCGCACAGTTTCGGGGAATTCAAGTGAATCTGGACCTGGGACCTGGGAACTCGGGTCTCGATGGTGTGGTAAACACAGCTCGCGGTGTCTGGAATTCTAGTGAGGAGAACTGAAAGAACATGAACGAAGTCCGAGATCCGAGGTCCGAGGTCCGCACCAAAGCACTTGACGAGAAATGAACCAACGACGAACGACTAACGACCAACGACGACCTAACATCGTGTTTATAATGGCCGATGACATGGGCTACGGCGACCCGTCCTGCTATGGCGCCACGAAGATCAAGACGCCCAACATGGACAAGCTGGCCAAGCAGGGAATGCTCTTCACCGACGCCCATTCCTCATCCGCCGTCTGCACGCCGTCGCGCTACTCGGTGATGACCGGGCGCTACTGCTGGCGCACGCGCCTGAAGGGTGGCGTCTCCTGGGGCTACAGCAAGCCGCTTATTAACAAGGGCAGAACGACGGTTGCTTCGCTCCTCAAGAAGCAAGGTTATGCTACCGGTGCTTTCGGCAAGTGGCACCTGGGTTTCAAATGGACTCCGAAGCCGGGCGAGAGCCTGAATGCCGGCCCGGAGCATATGGAAACCGGTTTCGGCGTCGACTACAGCAAGCCGCTGCGCGGTGGCCCCGTGGACCATGGCTTTGACCGTTTCTTCGGCATCTCTGGCTCTCTGGACATGGGGCCTTACGTCTTCATCGAGGATGACCGCTGCGAGAAGATACCCGGCAGGATAAAGGACAAGCTTTACCTCCAGCAGAGGCCGGGCCTGGTGGCAGAGGGCTGGCAGGATGACCAGGTGGATGTGGAATTCACGAAGCACGCCTGTGACTTCATCGGCAAGCAAGCGGGGAAGAAGCCCTTCTTTGTCTACCTGCCGCTCTCGGCTCCGCATCGCCCGTGCGAGGCGCCGGACTTCGCGCAGGGAAAAGCAAAGGCAGGGGATCGGGGTGACATGGTATGGCTGGTGGACTGGGCGCTGGGCCAGGTGATGAAGAAGCTGGATGAGACGGGACAGGCGGACAATACCCTTTTGATATTGACCAGCGACAACGGCGCCCGGCTGGTGGACGGGAAGGGGAAGAAGCACGGCCACAAGTCCTGCGGCGAGCTGCGCGGCATGAAGGGGATGATATACGAGGGCGGCCATCGCGAGCCGTTTATCGCCCGTTGGCCCGGGGTGGTAGAGCCGGGCAGTGCCAGCGACGAGCTTGTCTGCCTGGGCGACCTGCTCGCTACCGTCGCTGACATATTGGGCAAGAAGCTGCCCCGCGACGCGGGCGAGGACAGCTACAGCTTCCTGCCCGTTTTGAAGGGCGGAGAAGCGACGCGTGACAACCTTGTGCATCACTCGGTGAACGGGATGTTCTCCATCCGTGATGGCGAATGGAAGCTGGTACTGGGCAAGGGCCCGGGGGCGGGAGGAGGTTGGGTGCAGGAAGCCGGGGAGAAACCGCCCAAGGCGAGCGACCCCGAGGGCCAGCTCTTCAACATCAAGAAGGACCCCAGGGAACGGAAAAACTTGTATAATAAGCATCCGCAAGTCGTCAAGCGCCTGAAAGCATTGGTAGGCAAGTTCAAGCGAGAGAAGAGGTCAAGAGGCTAAACCCAATACCCACTACTCAATACCCAATACTCGACGAAAGACGACCATGAAGACAAGACGTTATCCACCAATCAACCCGAAATGCAACGAAATGCTTCACGGCGGCGACTACAATCCCGAACAGTGGAAAGACTACAAGGGCGTCTGGGAAGAGGACATGCGCCTGATGAAGCTGTCGGGATGTAACGCCATGTCCGTGGGCATCTTTTCCTGGGTAAACTACGAGGCCAAGGAGGGGACCTTCGACTTCTCCTGGCTGGACAAGATAATGGACATGCTGGCGGAGAACAACGCCTACGCCGT
>CBDVCL010000030.1:0-10968 GCA_965372475.1 uncultured bacterium
CCCCAATCCCAGCCGAAATGGCACGGGCACTTGCGCAGGAACTGGCGGTATGGCGCTTTCTCCAGGCCGGGATTAGAGGGAAGCCGGTAGGCCCTGGCACGGCGCCGTGCTTCGCTCATCGCCGAGAGAAACTTGATAGCGATGGTGTTACGGCCCCGCCTAAGCACGCTCTTCACGTCGAAGCGATAGGGATGAAACATGTTCTCCGCGTGCCCCACACTCTTGCCGTTCAGTGTCAGCTCGGCCACGGTATCAAGCCCGCCACAATAGAGCTCCTGGCGCTCGCCTGCAAGGAACGCCGCGTCCACCTTGAACTCCCGCTCAAAGACCCAGTCCTTCTCGCCTACCCACTGCACCGCGTTCTCGTTCATACGGTAATGGGGGTCGGGGATGCGCCCTGCCTTCAAGAGCGCTGTGTGCACCGTGCCGGGGACTTTCGCGGGGACGGCCTTCTTCTCGCTATCCTCGCGCAGGCGCCATTGGCCGTTTAGGTCTATCTTTTTCATTGAGCTCCTTCTGGTGGAAGTCGGAGGTACGAAGTCGGAGGTCGGAGGCCCCAGTGACGCATCCGACTTCAGACTTCCGATTTCCGACTTCCAACTATTTCTCGTATATCACCTTCACATCATCTAGCCATAAGTCGAAGGGCCTCTCCTCATCCAGGAACGACCAGTTGAAGGTCTCTACCTTCTCGACCGTAAGCGGACCCATGCACATCTCGCCGGGGCAGGCCCAGCCGGGCTGGACGAACTCATCCCAGCGAAACCTGTATTCCTGCCATTCCTTTTCCGTGCGGAACTCCCGCCGATGCGACGTGCCCGTACTCGCGAGGCGTTTTCCGCCCACCGTACCTTCCACCGAGAGCCCCATCTTGCCGGACTCGTCCGACCTGGCGCGGAAGGTGATGCCGACACTGCCGGAGATATCCACCACTTTCTTCTCCTCGCCCAGGTTGGTGAGGAGAAGCGCCCATACCCACTTGGAGTCAACGCTCTTCCCCAGTGAACCCGAGACATGTAGCGCCCCTTCTTTCATCTCCATCGGCGTCACCTTCGAAACGCCGTACTCGTCGCATTCCGTGTCCCAGAGGCCGTTCGCGCCGGAGATGCCGTTTTCCTTGCACAGGTTCAGCTCATCGCCGTCCTCGAAATCATCCAACAACTTTGCCGTGGTCGGGGCCATTATCTCCGTCCAGGCGATGTTGGAGCGGCCCGTGCTAATGCCTCGCGCGCGCACCGTGGCGCGGTTATCAACACGCTGTCCCCTCGCGCCCTTCCTCGCCCTGGCGCGGATGACCACCTCGTGGCTCTCCCCCGGCGCGAGCTCAGACAATTTCCAGCGGCGGGAGTTTTTCGACCCCGGGTGTGTCTTCGCCGCCAGGGGCGAGATCTCCGCCGCACCCTCCCTCTCGCCCATCACCCCCGCCGTCGAACCGGAGCGCGCCCGGCGCGAGGGCGGCTCGGAATCCAGGAACTCGAGCTGAGCACCCAGATCGTCGCCGAGAATTATGCCCTGCGCCGTCGCTTCCCCCGTGTTCTCCAGGACGAGGCGATAGGTAAGGGTGTCCCCCTCCGTTACCTCGCGCGCGTTGACGCTCTTTCTTATCACCAGTGACGACGCGCTAAGATCCTTCTCGATGGAAAACTCCCCCCCCGGCACTTCCTTGCCGTCGCTCCGGTAGGTGCGGCATTCCAGAAGCCCCTGATCCACTTTGAAGATCAGATAATGCTCCAGCGAAGACGCCGCGGCCGTGAACCAGCTCATCCCCACCCCGTAGAGCGGCGCGCCCGCGCCGCCCGTGACGATATGCACCGTTCCCGCGGGACGGCCAGCGAAGCGCGGCCCCTTTTGCACCAGCTTACCGTCGCGCAGCATGTAGCTGCGTTCGTAATGGTGGTCGTGCCCGTTAAGCACTATGTCCACGCCGTATTTCTCAAAGAGCGGCTCGAGCGCACGCCGCGAGGCGACGTTGCTGCCATGCGAACCGGAGGAGTAGAGAGGGCAATGGTATGCGACGAATTTCCAGATGATGCCGCTGTCGGCATTCGCCGCGGCCAGGTCCTGCTCCAGCCATTGATACTGCTCGCTCCCCTGCTCGAAGACCTGGTCGTCGCTGTGCAGGAAAATGGTGGTGAAATGGCAGACGCCATAGTCAAAAGAAAACCACTTCTCGTTGCCGGGGAAGAACATCTGGTCAAGGTACTGCTGCGCCGGAGTTTCCTTGCTCGCCTCGTGGTTTCCCGCCGCGGAGATGAAGGGGCTGGTAGAGAGCAGAGGCTGCATGTCATCGAACCACGCCGCCCATTGCTCCTGTTCCCGGCCGCTATCGACAAGGTCCCCCGAGTGAATGGAGAAACGGGGCTGCTTCCCCAGCACCCCTTTCATCACCGCCACGCGCGGCTCGCGGTTGTTGCGGCTGTCACCATACGCGGCGAAACTGAAAGAACCGGTATCTCCCTTTGCCAGGCCGGTGCGGAAGGTAAGGTCATCGCTCCATCCACCATCTTTTGAGCCGCAACGGTAATGATAAACGGTATCAGCTTCCAGTCCCTTGAGCTTGGCCCCGTGGATATTCAATTTGCAGGCCTGCGAGTAGGAACTCTCCGCGTCCTGGCGCAGGCGATACTTCTTCGTCTTACCGTATTCCACCACCGCTTTCTCCTCCTCCGGCGTAGACCAGGCGATGGTGATGGTGTGAGCCACATCGTTTTCGCTCCAACTGAGATGGATATGCTGTGGCTTGGCGAAGGCGGCAAAAGCTAAGGAAAGAATAGTTGCCGCTGTAATGAAGTATCGTGGTGCTTTCATCTTGATCCCCTTCGTTAAAGAGTGAGTATTCTAGCAGAAATAGCTTGGCATTAGGGCGCAAAAACGTCTTTCACCACCAAGGCACCAAGACACCAAGGGCAAACGAACGCACCTTGTTCTTGGATAACGTCTGGTGGTCACTTCGGTGTTTGTGGGAGCACTCGTCGCTCTGAGGAGCTGCGCAGAAGGCGCCGCGGAGGCACCAAGGTCCTGCAGGTATTAGAGGCACCAAGGGAACTATGAGTCCTTGGTGTCTCAAACGGGTCGTGATACTTGGTGTCGCACGTTGGCATAGCGCACAACTGGAAAGACCAATGAGTGTTTCCCTGTGAGCGGAGAGAAAGAGTCGCCGTTATCCAAAGAGAAGGGAGACTCTCATTCTTGGTGCCTTGGTGTCTTGGTGGTGAAAGAACCTTTGGAAATGACTTCACATCCGACTTCCGACCTCTGCCCTCCGACTTCCTACTTCATCATCTCGACCATCTCTGCCACGCCCTTTGGGCGCGGTGGCGCCCGCGGAGGGACGCCACTACTGCATCAATTTCACCATCTCTTTGAGCTTAGCCATCACCGGCACCCCGTGCGGGCATTTCTCCTCGCACTGTCCGCACTCGCTGCACTTGTCCGCCTTCTTCCCCGGCGCCCAACCGTGCCCGGCCTCCAGGTTGTTATACTGTTCCTTTGCCCAGTCCACCAGGCCAAAGGCCTTGGCCTGGTTGTAGAACTTGAGTATGTAGGGGATCGCCACCTCCTGCTCGCAGGGCATGCAGTAACTGCACCCCGTGCAGAATCTCTCGTCCAGGCCCGAGAACTCCTTGATCACCTCGTCCACCTTGGCCATCTCCGCGTTGCTCAGCTTTTTGCCGTCGCCAACTTTCACGTTCTCCTCCAGGTCGGACATCTTACCGATCCCCGAGAGCACGATGCCCACGCCGTCGAGCAGAGTGGCCAGCCAGCGCAGGGCGAATTCGGCCGAGCCGTAGCCGGGCAGTTTGCCCTTGAGCTGGGGCGAAGGATTGGCCAGGACGCCCCCCATCAACGGCGTCATCGCCATCAGGCCCACGCCGTGCTTCCTCGCCGCTTCCACCACAGGTATCGTGCGCTGGTATATCACCGAAAGCGGCACGGTGACGCTGGCGAACTCGCCGCTCGCCACTACCTCAGCCACGTTCTCAGGCTGGCCGTGCGAGCTGAAGCCGATATGCTTGCACAGTCCTTCCTGCTGATACTTGCGCAGTTGATCCAGCACACCGTTCTTACGCATCTTCTCGAGCGAGGGCATATCAGCAAGGCCCCAGAACTGGTAGAAATCAAAGTATTCAACGTCCAGCACCTTAAGCGACGTCTCGAAATCCTTTTTCAGCGTGTCCACATCGCCCCAGTGACCCTTGGTGGATATGAAGACCTTGTCGCGATACCCCTTGAGCGCCACCCCCAACCGCTCCTCGTGGTCGCCGTAGTGGCGGCAGGTCTCGTAAAGGTTGATGCCCTTCTCCATCGCCGCCTGGAGCAGTTCGACCGACTCCTCGACCTTGGGCTGGTACAATCGCATCACGCCGAAACCGACCTTGGATATCTTCAACCCCGTCTTGCCGTAATTGATGTATTCCATTTCATCGTTCCTTTCTTCTCCGTATGCAATGTTGTATGCCGGGATAATCAAGAGGGCGCAGCATGCTGCGCCCCTACTTGCGTCACGGGCGTGTTGTTTCCGTGCCGCTTTTTCCCTTTTCCTTCTCCCTTTTTCCTTGCCAACTTACTACTTCGCCGGCGCCGGCGCGGCTTCTGCGTCTTTCTTCTGCTTCTTCAGCGCCTCCGCCGTCAACTTCATCTGCCGCTTCTGCGAACTGCGCAGGTAGAGGGCGCTGGTATGGGTGGACTTGGGCACTATGCGTATGTCGTCAAGGTACCAGGTGTGCTCCTTCTCTGCCACCGGTGAGGTGTCCCAGGATATCTCCATTACTCGCGTCCAGTCCATGGGTGCGGGAGTTTTGTAGGTGTAGGCGTTGTCCCAATACTCGCCGTCACTGGGGAAGTCGGCCAGCGGTATGCTCACATGCCGCCACTTGGTGGAGATGTCCAGGTACATCCTGATGTTCGGGCAGGCAGAGACGATGTTGTAAGTGACCTCCTTCGTGAGGCAGCACAAGCCGTTGCCGAACTGCTCGTCCCCATTCTCCCCCCGCACCCAGTATTCCAGGGCGCCCTTCTCGCGGATGGGGCTGAGGTCTATCTCGGGAAGCGTCATGCCGCCGCCTGTCCAGTCCTTGGGGTCCATCACGAACTGGGAGCTGAACTTGCCCTCCTTGAACACCGTCTCGTCCCGCACCACGTAGGCGTAAGGCCGCGGATAGGCCCACCAGGTGGTGAGCGGCTCGTCGTGGAAGATCACGAAATCGTCGGTACCGCGATAGACGCGTTCTTTCTTGCGCGCCGCGTTGCGCAAGAACTCGAACTCTTGCCTGTCATATTCGGGCACCAGCACCATGTGGTCTATCCAAAATTTCCGCTCCTTGCGGAAAAGCTTGTCCGCGCGGATATAGAAGCTATCTACCTTGCTCCAATTCAGCACCATATCAACGCGCCGCTCCTGGTCGGTGAGGTCGCCTTTATCCGTGAGGACGGGCCGCCACACGAAACCACTGCTGGGAAGCTCGCTAAACGGCACGATCACTTTTTGCCACTCGGTGGTGATGAAAGCGAAATTCCCCACGCTCATCGAGGTCTTGGGGGTGTCCTTCTCGCTAACTCCTTCCTTGGGGATCGCCTTGAAGCCAACATCGAAGAACTCGCCCTCAAAGATGCCCTTTATCCAGAAGACCAGGGCGCCCTTCTTGCGGAAGCGGGTAAGGTCTCCCGGAAAGTGAACGTTCGAGCTCTTCCATGCGCCGAGGAAATTAAGGTTGATGTTGTTTTCCTTCCTGGTGTTGAGGCGGTAACACATGCTGGCCGAGCCGAACTTCTTCACCTTCTTATCTATAAGGATCTTGCTCTTCTTGTTGTCCTTATTCTGCACCACGCCGAAGGCGTAAGCGTCCTCAAAGATATAGATCGACCCCGGCGGGAACTCCGGCGGCTCGTCACTGCCGCGCAGGTTCACGAGGATCTTCTTCAGCCACGCCGCTTTCGGGTCAAGCCGCAACGCCTGCTGAAGTAGACCGATCGCTCTGTCCTTCTTGCCGAGTATCACCCACACGTTAGCTTCCTTGTAGAAGCCATTGATCTCACCGGGGTCCACGGTCCTGACATACTTGTACCATTTTATCGCGTCCTGGAACTTGTTGGCCATCAGGTAGGCGTCCCCCAGCAGGAGCATCGCCTTGGTATTCTGCTGGTCCAACCTCACGGCGGCGTCGATGTATTGGATGGCCTTGAAGGGCGTCTTCTCTTCGTACAGCGCCTTGCCGTAGGCGAGATACTGCGCGGCGGTAGGCTGCTGGGCCTTGAGAGCGCCCTGAGACACCGGGAACAGGCCGATTGTCAACGCTATCAGGAGTATCTTTCTCATTGCATCCTCCCTATTGTCGGGGTATTGCCTGACTTCAATCCGCGGAGGCCGCGGAATCCCTCGGTGCCCCTCGGGACGCGGAGGACGCGGCAGGTTATTGATCAATGTTTCCGCGTTTCCGCGAATATTCCGCGCGTTCCGCGAAATGAAGCAGGACCCTAACTTATTGACTTGCCAACTGTACCTTATATCTTATACCATAAGTGTATCAAGTATGCAAGGGGAAGTGGGAAGGCTTGGAAGTCGGAAGTAGGTTATCGGAAGTCGGAAACATCAGGCACGAATGTCCGGCTTCCGACCTATCCTTTCCTGCCTCCGACTTCTGACCTCCGACATCCACTTACTGCTCGGACCAACGAACACCCATGAATAAGAAGACACTAATCATCCTCGCACTACTATTCGCCGCCCTCCTCACAGCCCAACGAATCCTCTTCCCCCTCTGCCGCGTTGGCAGTGACGCGATGGAACCGGCGCTCTACGTCGGCCAGCGTTTCATCCTCAATAAATTTGCCTCCCTTTACCGTCCACCGCGACGCGGTGAGATCATCGCCGTGCGCATGGAAGAGGGCGGAGCGCTGCTGCTGCGGCGGGTGCTGGCCCTGCAGGATGAAGTAGCTACCATTCACGCCAAACGGCTGTTCGTGAACGGGCAACCCGTGCGCGAGCCCTACAGCCGCTACCGCGGGGAGAGAAACATCCAGGACTGGGACGAATTCGGCCCCTATCGCGTCCCGCCGGGGCAGTTCTTCCTGCTGGCGGATGGCCGTGATGTCGCGGCGGATAGTCGTCATTTCGGCGCGGTCGCTTTGGAAAAAGTGGTGGGGATTGTTCTCGTGTGGTAGGGATAGTCAGTGCTCGTAGTTGGGAAGTCGGAAGTCAGATGTCGGAAGTCGGATTGCCTCATTCGCACTCAGAAGAGCCCCGTTTATGGCCTCCATCATCCCGCTCTATTAGACTAGCCTTCTGAAAAAAAACGTTAAGCGAGTTCCCTCAACTGCCCGTTTTTGTCAGGTGGCGGTGGTAATATGGTCGTAGGAGTCATGGAAGTCCGAAGTCGGATAGTCTCACCCGCATAAAACGAAGAAGTCGGTTGTCGGAAGTCGGATATGTTATCGCTCACTTGGCACGAAATCGACAAAACGGAAAACCAAAGGAGGGGACAATGATCAAGAGTTACACGGATCTGGACGTATACCAGATGGCCTACAAGTACGCTATGGAAGTCTTCGTGTTGACAAAGAAATTCCCCAAGGAAGAACTCTACTCTCTCACTAGCCAGATCAGGAGATCTTCGCGTTCTATACCCTCCAACATCGGGGAAGGTTGGGCGAAAAGGAAGTATAAGAATATCTTCGTCAAACAGCTTAACGACGCTTATGGTTCATGTATCGAAACGAAGATCTGGCTGGACTTCGCCAAAGACTGTGATTACATAACCAAGCCGAAGCATGCTCAACTCAAAAAGGCATATAACAGAATCGGTGCTATGCTCAGTTCGCTGATGAATAGGTGGGAAACTTACTGAATTGTCCGCCTCTACGCTTCCGACTTCCGACTTCTGACCTCCTAATACCTTTCTCACTAACAACCACGCTCACGAGATTAAGCGGCACTCTCTCAAACAACTTCCCTCCCCGAAACGCATAATCATTACTACCAATGACCTTAAACGACGTCGCCGCTACCCAGAGGGGAAGCTTGCGCCGCACAGCGAAACGCGCCAGGCGGCGGCTGCCGATCTTGTTCACGACACAATCCTCGCAAACGGCGTCCGCTCCTATCAACACCAGGTCACAGTTCTTCAAGGCTCCCGCCGCCTTGCTGTCCTCTACCAGTTCCACCACCACCCCTGCCCGCTTCAGTTGCCTCGCCAGGCCCGCCCCCTCGCCTCCCGGCAGGGAACGCAGGGCATAGACCTTAGCCACTTTCTTTTTCGCGGCGACGAACAGGGCAAACACCTCGCTGCTGCGGCTTATCGTCATCACCGAACACCCCTTTGGCATCTTCCGCGCGCCGTGCGCGGCGAGGCGGCGCGTGCCGCCCCGCAATGACCTCTGCTGTTTTTCCAGGTAGGACATGAAACGGGGTTCGAAGGCCCCCGCCTTGAGACGCGCGCGACGGGCCAGAGTGGTAATCGCCAGCGAGATGTTCACGAGGGGAGCCATCGCCGGCTGGACCAGCCGCAGTCCCTGGCTGAAGAGCAGGATATCGAGCAGCAGTGCCTCGGAAAAGGGGCGGTTCTTCCGGCAGGCGGAAACGAGAAACGAGACGACATCCAGGGCCATCTCGCCCGCGCCGCTCTTGCGGTCAAGCGCCAATTGGGCCAGCTTCTTCGCCAGCAGGCGGCGCGTTCGACCACCACGTTTCGCTTTGAGCAATATTGGATCTGCCATTGGCATCTGGGGACTGTTTCTCAGGCTTGATTCTACCACAACGGCAGCCGCCTGCGTCAAGGCTTCAGCCTTCGCTCTTTCAGAGCTACGGCCTGACAAGACGGCGTGCCAGGCGATGAACACCAGGCATGACGCTTCTTCCTGGAACTTCGAAGAACAATGTGCGTCCTGTTGTTCGTGGTGTCTGCGTGGTTAACAAAACCTACTGAATATTGAAAAGCTTGACGAGGAAAAGCGAGAGGGGTGGGAAATAGGTGATGATAAGCAAGGCGATCAACAGCATCGCCAGGAATGGCAGCGAGGCCTTGTAAAGGGCCATCACGGGTTTCTTGAAGCGGAAACTGGAGATGAATAGGTTCAGCCCCACGGGAGGCGTGGAATAGCCGATCTCCAGGTTGGTGAGGAAGATGATGCCGAGGTGAACGGGGCTGACCCCATAGCCGATGGCGATGGGGACTATCAGCGGCACTACCACGAGGATGGCCGAGAAGATATCCATCATACAGCCGACGATGATGAGGAAGACATTCAAGACGATGAGGAAGGTATACTTGCTCTTGATAAAGGTCTGCATCCATTCCAGCATGCCCTGCGGCACGTCCTGATCCACCAGGTAGTAGGTCAGGGCCTTGGCCGAGCAGATGATGATGAAGATGCCGCCGACGAGGAGCATGCTCTCTTTTATCACCCCCGGCAGTTTCTTGAAACTGATGTCCTTGTAGGCGAACATCTCTATCAGCAAGACATAGAAGGCGGTAGTCGCGGCGGCGTCGGTGACGGTGAGCTTGCCGCTATAGATGCCGACGAGCACGACGAAGGGAATGGGAAGCTCCCAGCGCGCCTCGTAGAGGGCCTTCCTGGTGCGGCCCCAGTCGAAGCCCGGCCTCTTTCGCCGGCTGGCGATGCCCTTCTTCACGCTGTATATCGAGAGGATCACGATGAGCAAGATGCCGGGCAGGATGCCCGCTATGAAGAGCTGGTTGATGGAAACGCCGGCGACGAGCCCGTAGATTATTATCGCCAGGCTGGGCGGGAACAACAGGCCCAGGCTGCCGGAGGTGGTGAGCAGGCCGAGCGAGAACTTCTCGTTGTACCTCTCCTTGATCAACACCGGGTAGAGAAGGCCGCCCAGGGCGATGATCGTAACGCCCGAGGCGCCGGTGAAGGCGGTGAAGAAAGCGCAGGAGATAAGCGAAACGATGGCCAGGCCGCCGGGCAGGGGCGCGAAGAGAGCGCGCGAGAGATTGACCAGCCGCTGGGGCGTCTTGCTCTCGGCCATCATGTAGCCGGCGAAGGTGAAGAGAGGGATCGTCAACAGCACCGGGTTGGTGGCCAGGGTATACATCTCGTTGACGATCCCCGCCAGCTCACCGATGTCGGCCAAGATGTAGAGGACCAGCGCCAGGCCGCCGATGACAACGAAGAGCGGCGTGCCGAGCATGGCGAGTATTGCGAATATGGCTACTACAAGTAATTCCATCTTGTTAGTTTTGAAGGTTGCATGTTTAGAAAGTTTAGAATGTTGCCTATAAGATACCTTTCAAAACCTTCTAAACCTTCAAAACTTTCTAAACTCTACCATCATACGGCTGCCGTTTTACTTTGCCCGTGGCAAAAGCGACGAACCCCCGCACCGAGCGCAGCAGGAACCGCAGCGCTACCCCGGCGAAAGCGAGGGGCAGGATGAAACCGGCCATCAAGGCCGGGATCCCTTCCCTGATGCCGCTCAGGCCCCATTCATATATGGACTGGTTGAATCTCACCGCGGCCCAGAGCAAGAGCATCGTCACGGCAAAGGTCACGAGGCAGAGAAACGCTTCCACCAACCCGTACCACTTCCTCGGAATGATCCTGGAGGCGATATCTATGGAAAGATGCCTTTCCTCCTTCGCGGCCAGCGAAGCGCCGACCAAGCCGACCCATAGCACGAGATGGCGTATGGTAACATCGGCCCACTCTATGCCCGTGGAGAAGAAGTTGCGCAGGAAGATCTGCGCCACTGACAAGCCGATCATCGACAGCATCAGCGTGACCAACAGCCACTTCTCACACTCTCCCCAGAAGTCGTCTATTCTGTCTACGAGATATCTTTTCTTCATTGCTTACTTCACCTAGTATTGGGTCGTGGGTATTGGGTATTGGGCCTGGCCTCAAGCGCACTCAATACTTGCAACGCATTACAGGAGCGGCCCGTGTCGCTACGCGATAGTCGCTCTGCAACACAAACTCGGCTCCTGTCGCTTCGCGATAGTCGCT
>CBDVCL010000031.1:0-10780 GCA_965372475.1 uncultured bacterium
AGCTCGGGTCAAAGGAGAGAAGGAGAGCAAGGTGATCCGGAACGCTGCGGCGATCACCAAGCAGTTGGCCAGGGAATGGGAAGTAGAGTAGGCACTTGTGTTGTTGTTGGGTGGCTGGGATTGTTGCACGAGCGACGAGTGACGAGCGACGAGCAACTGCTTTGTGAGGGACAACTGGAAATGGACAAAGAAGCCGAGGCCTTGATGAAAGAGGCGATACAGTATAAGCAGGCGAACAGGCTGGCGGATGCCCGCGTTTGTTACAGCCAGGCCATCGCGCATGACCTGGCGGAGACGGTGCTGTATTACGGGCTGGCAAAGGTGAATTACCTGCTCGGTGAGCAGGAGGAGGCGGTCAGCAACTACATGCGCGCGGCGCACCTCTCCCTCAACCATATAAGCGAGGCGATAGACGGCAAGGGGGTGGAAACGGAGCTGGTCAGGGAGCGCTTGGGGCAGTTGGACGGGGAACTGGAGCAGGCCCTGCAAGAGGTTAGCGAATACGCCCCCTTGTTGATGCTTGACGAGAATACCGCCAGGAATCTTGGGCATGCCCTGGTCGACCTGGCGGCGAAGCCGCCGGCGCGGGTGAAAACGAATCTGGCGACTTACCGGTGCTCCCTGTTAGGAGCAGAAGGGCTGCCGGAGGATGCGTTGGCCGAACTGGGCAAGCTCGACGGCGAGGTATACCTTCCCGCGGGAAGGGAATACCTCGTCGAAAATATTCTCTGGGAGATGATCGGGGATGGGGATGTGTATAAGATGTATTAACGGTAGTTAGTTTAGAAAGTTGGAAAGTTTGGTCCTTCGGACACTCCAATATTAAACAGAATAAGGTTGGAAAGTTTCGAAGGTTGATGTGGTTAGTTTGGAAAGTTGTGAAAGTTGAACGTTGAGAAAGTTGAATCAGGCGTAACATTCATAACTTTCGAAACTTTCTAGACGTTCTAAACTTTCAAAACACTAATCGTTTCCCTCTCGTCCTTAAGATCCACACGAAGAACGGACCTCCCAAACAGGCGGTGATGATGCCGACCGGCATTTCCGCCCCGGTAAGCATGCTGCGCGCAGCGGTGTCGCAAAGCATCAGGAAGGACGCTCCCCCCAGCAGTGAGGCCGGCAACAGCAGGCGGTGGTCAGGCCCCAGGAGCAGGCGCAGGGCGTGCGGCACGATCAGCCCGACGAAGCTGATAGGTCCGGTCATGGAGACGGCGGCGCCGGTGACGAGTGAAGCGGCCAGGTAAGCGAGGAGTTTGACCCTTTTTATATTCACGCCGCGTGTGCGTGCCAGCTCTTCTCCCGTGCTGAGCAGGTTTAGGTCGCGACTGAGGGCCAAGAGGATCAAGTGGCCGATGGCGAGGGGGGGCAAGAGGCTGAGCGGCGCGCCGTAATCCACTACGTCCAATCCACCCATCATCCAGCGTACCATTTGCCCTGTCTGGGTAAAATCCGAGAGATAGTAGACGAGCAGTATCAAGGCCGAGAAAAAGAAGGCGGCTGTGACTCCGGCCAACAGCAGCGTGGCGGTAGAGAGGGCCTTCCTTCTTTGCGCGATGAGGTAGACGATGCTTACGGCCAGCAGGGCCCCGGCGAAAGAAAAGACGGGCAGGGAAGAGAGGCCAAAGACGGTAAAGGGCAGGCCGAGGCGGATGGCCAATACCGCCCCCAGGGAACCACCGGAGGCGACGCCGAGGGTGAAGGGGCTGGCGAGGGGGTTCCTCAGCAGGGCCTGGAAAACAACCCCGGCCGCGGCGAGCGAGGCGCCCGTCAGCGCGGCGAGCAAGAGGCGGGGCAGGCGCAGGCGGAAGAGGATGAAAGCTGATGTGTTCGTAGCCAGGGGGCGCTTGATATCAAAGGCCGCTCTCAGGTCGATCTTCGTTTGCCCGACCAGGGGGCAGAGAAGCAGTACGGCCAGGAAGAGGAGCAGGAGCAGGCCGAGCACGGCGAGGCTTTTCTTGCGCGTCAAGTGTTTCATTTGTCCTCCTTGCGGGAGGTGGTGAGATCCGGTAAGACGTATACTTTGCCGGAACGCCGGCGCCCCACAAGCAGGTTCGTTTCGTATACCTTTTCCAGGGCCGGTTTGCGCAGGACTTTGCCGGAGCTGGCCAGCTTGACCGGACGGCCGTCCTTTAGCAGCAGCAAACGGTCGGTAAACAAGGAAGCCAGGTTAAGGTCGTGCGTGACGCCGAAGACCGTAAGGCCCTCTTCCCTCTGCAGTTCCTTGAGCAGTGCGTAGACCAGCACTTGGTGTTTAAGGTCTAGGTTAGATGTCGGCTCGTCCAGGAGCAGCACGCTCGGTCTTTGGGCGAGGGCGGCGGCGATTATCACGCGCTGTTTTTCCCCTCCGGAGAGCTCGTTAAAATACTTGTCCGCCAGGTAGAAGCAATCGGTGAGCTTCATTGCCCGGCGCGCCACTTCCAGGTCCTCGTTCTCCTCGTAGGCCAGGAAGCCGCCGAGGTGGGGGTGGCGGCCCATGAGCACGACTTCGGAGACGCGGAAGGGGTAGACCATGTTAAACTCCTGAGGCACGAAGGCGACGAGCCGCGCCACCTGGTGCGGCGAAAGCTCCGAGGTCCGATTGCCGTCAAGAGAAACCGTTCCCCTTGATGGCAAAAGCAGGCGGCCCAGCAATCTCAAGAGGGTGGTCTTGCCGGCGCCGTTAGGCCCGATCACGCCCAAGAACTCGCCCCGCTTCACCTTGAAGCTGAGCCCGGCGAGTACCTCCTTGTCGTCGTAGGAGAAACTCACGCCCTTGAGTTCGATTATCGGAGTGTTGTTTGCCATTGACTAGTTTAGAAGGTTTTGAAAGTTGAAAAGTTTAGAAAGTTGGCATGGTTAGTTTAGCACGTTTTGAAAGTTGAAAAGTTATGAAAGTTGGCATGGTTAGTTTAGAACGTTGAGAAAGTTCGGAAAGTTAAGAAAGTTGAATGAGGTAAACCTTCTAAACTTTCCTAACTAACTACTAAGACAACTTTCAAAACGTACTATCATTTCCGTGCTTTGACTATCTTATTAAGATATCGAATGAATCCGGAGACCAGCTTCGAGGTATCGGTTGCCAGGGCGCAAAGTTCGTCAAAGAGAGCCTTAGTGATTATCTCGCCATCAAGCGCAACATAGAGCTGAGAACGGACTTCTCCCGCGGAGCCTTTGGCTATTCGCAGGAATCGCCTGAATTCAGCGTTCCCTTCCCGCTCGAAGCCCTCGGCTATGTTGGACATAATGGATACAGACGCTTTCCTTATCTGACCCTTGAGTTCGTAGTCGCGGGCGAAAGCGCCCTTTCTGGTTATCTTGTAGATTTCCTTGGTGAGCTCCCGGGCCTTTTGCCACGACTCGATGTCCTCAAAACGTTCAATCTTCATTGTTGGCTCCTTGGGTTGATTAGCTCCTTGAAACAACTTTCAAAACCTTCTAAACCTTCTAAACGTTCTAAACTTTCTAAACTATACTAGTCCTAAAACATCCTCACCGCTATCTTAACGTTATCGATATCCACCACGGGCGCATAATTCGACATCACTTGCCTGAGCAGTTCGGGGTACTTGCCGATCAGGCCGTATGTCAACTGGTCGGCGACGATAAAACGCACTTTTCCCCGCTCCATGTGCCTTATCAAAGCGGGGATGTCCGGCAGGGGGCTGTCTTTCCACTGACGGTAGGGGGCGGCATCAGCGAGGTAATCGTAAGGGTGGGTGATGCGCAGGCAGGGGCTAAGCCCGGCTTCCAGGGCGAAGATGGTCCCCGCGGTGAATACCTCTTCATCGGCATGGGCTGCTTCTCTCAAATGGCGGCTGATGGCGCGCAGGGTGGATTGCTTCCAACCGTAAGCAGGATCGAAGAAGAAGTACATGCCACCGTAAGAAACGCTGATGGCGAGGAGCAGGCAGGCGACAAGCGCCTTGTTCTTCTTGAGCAAGAGCGCTCCCCGCGCGGAGAGCATCCCATCCAGTAGCCTTGCGGCGATAAGCACTATCGGCGGCAGGCACTCGTAGAGGTAATGGATATGCAGGCTGTTGTAGGAGAGGTAGGTGAGGAGCAGGGCGGCAAGCCAGAGCGCGGGGAACAGCATGCCTGAGAGATCGGCTTGCTTCAGCCGGTAGGCCCGTTGGCAGCCGAGCACGCCAAGCGCGGCGAGAAACGCCAATTGCAGCAAGAGGTAGGCCAGGGGGTAGCCCCTGGCGCCGTAGCCGCCCTGGGGACGCGTGAGGCCGCCAAGCCAGAAGAGCAGCAACAGGCCGAAGAGCACGGCGATGGGCAGGCCCCACCTCGCCGCCGCGCTCCTGGCGCGCCGGCTCAAGGCAAAGAGCAGGAAGGACAGCGGCAGGAAGAGATAGTTGTTCTCCACGGCGAAGTTATTGAGTACCGCCAGGTGGTGCGGCAGGATCGGCAGCAGAAAGTGCCTTGCCACCTTGCCGTAAGCGCCGTGTTCCAGGATGAAGGGCCAGTTCGTGAGATGGACGAGCAGGGCGTAGACGGGAACGACGATTGCCGCCGCGGGGAGCACGAGCAGGGCGAGGCGGCGGGCGAGGGGTTTGAGACGGTGGGCGTGGGTGAGACAAAGGTAGATGCCCATCGCCGCCAGCACCAGCAGTGAAGAGCGGCGCGCCAGCACCGCCAGGCCAAGCAGGATGCCGGAGAAGCATAGAAGGCGCTCCTCGCTCTGCTTCAAGGCGCGAATCAAGAGAAGCACTCCCGCCGTCACATATGCGAAGTTGGCGGAATGCATGTTAACGGTGTAGGAATGATAGATGAACGCGGGGCTGAACGAGACAAGGGCGCAGGCGATGAGGCCCGAGCGGCGGCAGAAGAGCAACTCACCGATGCGGAAGATGAAATAGGCGGCGAAGGTGATGCACAGGGCGGAGAAGATGCGGCCGATGATCAGGGAGAAGCCCATACCCGCGGTCAAGAGGTCGCAACACTTGGCGAAAAGGGACAGGGGCAGGAGATAGGAAAGGGAGCGGGTGATGAAGTCGCGATAGGGGACCAACCCCTGCCAGAGGAACTTGGCGTCGAAGAGCATGTTCCCCTCGTCCAGATTGATGTTGGTGAAGGGGATCAGTACCAGGCGCAACAGCAGGCCGCCGATTATCACGCCTACGAGGTCGCGGCCCTCTGGTATTTGGTATTTGGTATTCGGTATTTGGACCATGCGTGACTTACATCGGCTCATACACTGACGTTTGCGGCGAAGTCACTCGTCAGGATTACTTCTCATAACTCTTGCCCTGCTATTCTTCTTCTCTTGAGTGGGCTTCTTCGCTTCACTCTTACTCGCCGACTTGTCCTCCGTAGCCTCTTGACCTTCGTAGCACGAAGGGCGAAGTAGGTTGGCGAAGGAGGATTCGCCCCGTCGCCGAATTGCCGTTTCGGACGCCGATGCTGGGGCTACTCATCCTGATTTCCCCGAAGAATCCGAACACGGCTCTTCTTCTTCGGTTCCTCTGTGACTGGTTCTTTTGGTTCCTTCGCTTCGAACTGATCTTTTCCCTGCTTGGCTTTTGTGACGGCATTATCTTGCCTATCGGACTTCGCCGATTCGCCCCGTCGCCGATTCTCCGTTTCGGACGCCGGTGCTGGCGCTACTTGCAGGTATGAGCGAAAGAACGCGGAGAGGAAGGCGTAGCAGACCACGAGCAGAAAGAACAGCCCGGCCGCAGCCCAGTTATACAGGCGCTCATTCAAGGGCACGCCGTATTTCCTGAATACTTCGCGCAACACGAACCAGGCGGCCCAGTAGATGGCTATGAAGACTAACTTGAGCATGTATCCGCCATTCTACTACGGGCAGTGTAGTTGGTAAAGCTTTTCATAGTGGCTTCAGGGCCTTGCGAGGCGAGAGATTATCAGAGATAGATGATTTTCTTCTTGACAGGGATGAGAGGGAATGATAGAATCCGGCCTGACTTAAATGATTGGCCCGGTCTGGATAAAGTGACGGTGAAGCCGCGGCGAAGGGAGTCGCGGCTTTATTTATTGGTAATGATCCGGGGGTCAATCGGAAAGGAAGGTAGAAGGAAGATGAAGGGAACTGTAAGATGGTTCAGCAACTCCAGAGGCTACGGCTTCATCTCACCCGAGGAAGGCGAAGACGTATTCGTCCACTTTTCAGCCATCGCCATGGACGGCTACAAGTCGCTGCCTGAGGGCTCGCTGGTGGAGTTCGAGATCTCCGATGGGCCCAAGGGCAAGCGGGCCACCGACGTGAAGGTGACCGGCGAGGGCGCTCCTCTGGAGAAGACCGACGCTGAAGGGAGCCCGTCGGAAGGGAGCCCGTCGGAAGGGAGCCCGTCGGAAGGAAGCCCGTCGGAAGGAAGCTCGTCGGAAGAGAGCACGGCGGAAGAGAGCCCGGCGGAAGAGAGCCCGGCCGAGGAGTCGAGCGAAGGCGAGGAAAGCGGTGAAGATACCGCTGAGGATAGCGGCGAAGAGAACAAGGAAGAATAAGTCCACTTGATCGCCTTAACAGAAGGGAGCCTCACAAGGGCTCCCTTCTTTATTCCGCAGGCGCGAAAACCCCAAGCGTAGGGGCGTATTGCAATACGCCCCTACTGTGGCGCAGGCAAACCGTTGCATAATCCTTGACACAAAAACAGTAGGTTGATACAATAAAGTGCTATGTTAGGTGGGTAAGTACGCCTCGACGGCGTGGTTGCGAAATAGATTCTTCGGCATCGGTATCATAAGGATAGCATCTTGGCTGTAGACAAGAAGAACATCATCAAGATGGCCTACCTCTATTTCCAGGAGGGCCGCTGGGACAAGGCGATCGAGGAGTACCGCAAGCTGCTCGAGTTGGATCCTCTCGACTTGAAGACCCATAACATGATAGCCGATGTCTATGTTAAGAAGGGGGACATTCAGCAGGCCTTCAAGGAGTATGTTGCCGTGATGGAGGCCTACCAGAAAGCGGGCCAGGCTGATAAGGCCACCAACATCAGGAAGAAGATAGCCGGTCTGGACGGCAAGGCCCTGGATCAGGTGTCAAATAGCATGGCAAGCCTGATCAAGAAGTCCATTGAGGCCGAGGCCGCTTATAGCAAGAAGGAGATGGACAAGGCGGTCAAGCTGTACGAGGAGATCATAAAACTGGAGCCGGATAACCCGGCTCATCATTCCAATCTCGCCGAAGCATACCTGAGCCTGAATAGGACACAGGAGGCAGTCAAGTCTCTTCTCGTGGTCGCGAACGCCTACATGGCAGCCCGTCTCAGCAACAAGGCCAGGGACGTGTACCTGAGAATACTGGAGATAGACCCGATGCACCTGGAGGCGAGGCAGAACCTCGCTGAGATAAGTGTGCGCCAGGGCTCGGACAATGACGCCAAGAAGTACTACCTGTCTATTGCCCAGTCCTACTTCGATACTGGCGACCATGAGAATGCCATGCAATACGCGCAGAAGGCAATCAAGCTGAAGAGCATAGAGGCCCTGCATATTCTGGGTTCGATCTACACGCAGAAGAAGATGTTCAAGGAAGCCGTTCGCGCCTATAGCGAGCTGTTGCGTTTCAAGGTGGACCACGCAGACGCGTTGAAAGGGATGGCGGCGATAATGATAGAGCAGGGAGACCTTGACGGAGCGGTTGTCAGCCTCGGCAAGGCGGTAAAAGCGGCACCGGACGACGTGGCAGTGCTGGAGCAGTTGGCCGAGACCTACGTGAAGAAGGACGCGCTTAATGATGCTGCGGTCCAGTATAGCCTTATCGCTGAGATCTACGAGGCGCAGAACCTGTTCGACAAGTCCCAGGAATACTTGAAGAAGGTATTGAGGCTGGACGAGGGGAATGTAGCCATCCGCGGCAAACTGTCGGATATCTTTTTAAAGCGCGGCATGAGCAAGGAGGCGGCCAGGGAACTGGTGGTCCTGGGGGACGGGCAGATAAAGGCCGGCGCCCCGGAGCGGGCGAAAGAGTATTATGAGAAAGCCCTGATCGCCGATAGCGGCAACCAGGTCGCAAAGAAACAGCTTGAGCAGGTGAAAAAGACACTGGCTGAGACGCCACCCGCGGCACCGGCCGCCGCTGCCGTTGCTGCAGCTCCTGCTGCCGCGCAAGCTCCGCCGGCCAAGAGCGAAGTGCAACCGGCAGTGCTGGAAGTGACCAAGCTGGATATCCCTGATGCCCCCGTAGCCGCGAAGAAGGAAGCAGTCAAGCCGACCATAGAATTCAACCAGGAGTTCGTGATGGCGGTGACGATGGCCGACACCTTCCTGGAGAAGGACATGGCGGCAGAGGCCTTGGAGTATTACCAGAAGGCGCATAACGCTATGCCGGGCAATGAGGAGATCGGCGCCAAGATCAACCAGTTGATCGAGAAGATCAAGGTGGAAACTCAGATTGAAGCCCGTCGTAAGGCCGAGGAGGAGATCAAACGTAAGATAGAGGAGAAGGCGCGCAAGCAGGCGGAGGCCGAGATCGCTGCCACGGCGAGGGCGGCAGCGGAGGCGGAGGCGCGCAAGAAGAAAGCGGCGGAGGAATTGGCGCGGCGAAAGGCAGAGGAGGAGGCGGCGGGAAATAAGGCCGAGGAAGAGCAGGACAAGAAGACGATTGCGGCGGAGAAGGCCAAGCAGAAGGCGTTGGAGAAGGCCGAGGCCGTGGCGTTAAAGACGGAGGCGGAGGCGGAAAGCAAACGGGAGGACGAGGCGACGGCCAGGGAGAACGCGGCGGAAATGGCGAGGCGGAAGGGCGAGGAGGAAGAAACGGCGCGAACCAAGAAGTTGGAAGCGGAGGTGGCCGATGAAGAATTTATGACCGTGACCGTGGCCGAGATATACCGCCGTCGTGGGCAAGGGGAAAAGGCGGCGATGATCTTGGAGAAGATACTGAAGAAACAGCCGCGCAACGCCGAAGCAAAGAGAAAGCTAGATCAGTTGCGCAGAGAGATGAACAAGGAGAACATCGTCCACATACCCGAGCGAGAGGCGGAGAAGGCGGTGAAAAGGGAAAAGTTAGAGGGCGGGCCGCCTAAGGCAGGCAAGAAGAAGAGCAAGATATCATTCATTTGAAACGCTGATTACGCGGATGCCCCGAACCACTTGCGCTCGCGCGCTCGGATTCGGGGCTCGCCGATTGCGCAGATGTTTCAGGTGAAACGCTGATTACGCGGATGCTTCTGGGCGTATCTGGTCTGACTTATCAGCGTAATCTGCGAAATAGCATAGGGTCGAGAATGAGCTACGAAAAATACTTCAAGCTGAAGGAACATCCTTTTTCTAACGCGCCCGATATCCGTTTCTGGTATGACAGCGGTGAGCATTCGGAGGCGATGGTGCGCATTATGCACGCCATAGATACACGCAAGGGGCTGACAGTGATGATCGGCGACATAGGCACGGGTAAGACCCTGCTGGCGCGGCGCCTGCTGGAGACTCTGGATGAGGACGAGAAGAACTACGAGGCCTCCTTGCTGGTCGTCGTGCACTCGGAGATCACAGCGGACTGGATGCTGAAGAAGATAGCACAGCAGCTTGGAGTGGAGAAGCCGGCGGACACGAAGGGCGAGATCCTCAACCAGTTATACGAGCGCCTGATGGAGATACACGAGGAGAAGAGGAGGGCGGTGGTTATCATAGATGAAGCTAATATGCTGCGCAAGAAGGAGATCTACGAGGAGTTTCGCGGCCTCTTGAACCTGGAAGTGCCGGGGAATAAGCTCATCGGCTTGGTGCTCCTGGGTATGCCTGAGCTGGAGGAGTACCTGAAGCTTGACCCGCCGCTGGTGCAGCGGGTAGCTTTGAAGTTCAGGCTGCGCAGTTTGACCGAGAACTCTACGCTGGAGTATATTAAGCACCGCCTCTCGGTGGCAGGCCTAAACAGGGACCTGTTTGACGCCGCGGCTTACAAGGCTGTCTACGGGTACTCCAAGGGGATCCCGCGCGTCATCAACACCATCTGCGATAACGCCCTGCTGGAGGCCTTCATCGCCAAGAAGGACATCGTCAACAAGGAGATAATGGAAGAGGTGATCGAGTCGCAGGGGATGGAGTAGTCTCGTTCGTCGGGAGTCGGGGATCGGGAATCGCTGTGTGAGGCAAAGGCGCCGACACCCGACACCCGAGCAATGCGGCATCGCCTCTATTTTGTAAGACGCCTGCGGCGTCTAGCTGGCGGAGGCGATACTGACTGATTGATTAGTCGCTGCGCGACGGCAAGCTGGCGGGAATAACTCAGTGGTAGAGTGCAACCTTGCCAAGGTTGAAGTCGGGGGTTCGAATCCCCTTTCCCGCTCCAATACTTGCGAAGTGTGGGTAATAAGTTTAAGGGGATGAGAACCCACGACCCAGTCATAAGGAGGGACGTCGGTCATGCGTGCTTGGGGCTGTTCGACGGCGGCCCGGAGGGTCGCACTTCGAATCCCCTTTCCCGCTCCAATACTTGCGAAGTGTGGGTAATAAGTTTAAGGGGATGAGAACCCACGACCCAGTCATAAGGAGGGACGTCGGTCGTGCGTGCTTGCGGTTGTTCGACGGCGGCCCGGAGGGTCGCACTTCGAATCCCCTTTCCCGCTCCATACTTCGCTCTTCCAAATGAGTTTGGCCTGATGGTTGGAAGAGCTTCGTATGGCAGGCCAATTATATTGCGGGAGAGCGAAGTATGCCCTACGTAGTGCTACGAACCTACGAAGTAGCGAAGTAGTACGAAGTAGGGCAGGACGCAGGCGGGCAGTGTTGTTGTAGGGTGCGATTCACGAGAGACGAAGGACGATTGACGATTGAACATCAACTAATACCCAAAGATAAAGAATACCTTGATCAAATCACGACAAAGCTAGATGGCTGC
>CBDVCL010000032.1:0-10638 GCA_965372475.1 uncultured bacterium
TACCGTGGCAAGCGGAAGTGGCTGAGAGAAGACGCCGCTTGGAAGCGGCAACAAGGGAATCTGCTCGCATCTGCGTGGATTACTGATGCTTGCGAGTGAAGCGCTGTTGTCCAGAGGAAGGAATCTGTGCTAATCTGTGTAATCTGCGGTTAGGAGAAAAGACGCTGGCTCTGAGGGGTGGGTTGCACCGGCGCGGCGGTTTTGGCTGGAAAAAGACGAAAGATTATGGTAACATAATAGCCCTTTCTGTGAGAGGGATGCATTATGGAACAATTGAACGCACAAGCTTTGCGTGACTTGCTCGAAGTCGGCATATCGTTAACCTCCGAGACGCGCCTGGACCGCTTGCTGGATAGCGTACTGGAGAGAGCGAGGAAGATCATCGACGCCGACGCGGGCACGCTCTACGTCAAGGAAGGCAAGAAGCTGCGCTTCGCCGCCAGCCAGAATGATACCCTGCAGCAGCGCGTCTCGGCCACGGAGCGCGGCAATCCCCTGCTGAACATGGCCGTGCCCATCAGCACCAAGAGCCTTTCCGGCTATGCCGCGGCCATGGGCAAGATACTCCGCATCAGGGACGCTTACGAGATCCCCAAGAACGCTCCCTATAGTTTCAACCGTAGTTTTGACAAGAAGAACAACTACCGCACGCGTTCCGTTCTTTGCGTGCCTCTCAAGGACCGCGATGGGCAGGTGGTGGGCGTTCTGCAGTTGATAAACAACTATAACAAGCAGGGCAAGGTGGTGCCCTTCACCGAATTCCACGTCGAGCTGGTGCGCTCCTTCGCTTCCCAGGCAGCGGTAGCGCTGACCAATTCGCAGCTTACCGAGAAGCTGTTAGACTCGTACTATGATACGGTGAGCCGTTTGGCCGTGGTCGCCGAATATAAGGACAAGTCCACGGCGATGCACATCACGCGCATGGGCAAGTACGCCGAAGTGCTGGCCTACCAGCTCGGCTTCTCCCCGGAGGATGCGGAATGCCTGCTCTATGCCGCGCCAATGCACGATATCGGTAAGGTCGGTATACCTGACGCTATCCTCATGAAGCCCGGCAAGCTCACGGGGCCGGAGCGTAAGGTGATCGAGACACATCCCGAGATCGGCGGCAAGATCCTGGCGGGGAGCAAGAGCGAGCTTATCAGGACCTCGCGCGTGATCGCGCTGACGCATCACGAGAAGTGGGACGGCACGGGCTACCCGCGTCGCCTGAAGAGTATGAAGATACCCCTGCTGGGGCGCATCGCCGCTTTGACGGACGTATTCGACGCTCTCTCCACCAGCAGGTGTTACAAGGATGCATTCGACATGGAGCGGGTGCTGGGCATCATGCGCGCGGAAAAGGGCAAGCACTTTTGCCCGAAGGTGAGCGAGGCCTTCGAGTCGGCGCTGGAGGAGATCCTCGATATTTACGACAAGTATTATATCAAGGCGGAAGTGAAGGTCGGAAAGAGGAAGGGGAAGAAGAAGTAAGCGAATTCAAGATCAGCGAATTCAAAATGCAAAAAGGCGGGCGCAACAAAGCCTTTTTGCATTTTTCATCTTGAATTGGCAATTAGTAATCTCTCTATTGCTTCTATCGTTCTCCTAAGAATGCTCTTCTCCCGTCCCACCCGTTGGTCGAGGATGTTTATCAGTGCGAGGCGGGTGCGGTTTAGCCGACCTTTTCTTCTCTCTTCGTGCCGTTTGATCTGTGCCATTGGTAGCATTGGTATTGTAGTCGCTTGTCGCTCGTTGCTAGTATATTTTGCGCGATATCAGCAACCAGCAACAACTCTATCGCTTGCCAGGACTTGGTTCCCACAACTCTAGCCCCATTTGCTTTACCTTCTCCGCCACTTGGTCAAAGTCACAGCACAACTCCTCAGGGTTGTGGGCGTCAGAGCCAAGGATGACCTTCCTGCCGCCGCGCGCGGCGTAGAGTTCCAGCAGGTCATAGTTAGGATAGGGTTCGCGCAGACCTGAGCGCAGCCCCTTGGTGTTGCTCTCCAGCGCCATCTCGTTGGCGATGACGGCGTCGATGATCTCAGCCAGGAGCGCCGCGTGATCATTTGCTGCGTAAGGTCCGTAACGTTTTTCGGCTACCCGCTTGATATAGTCAGCGTGGCCGAGGATATCAAAGAGGCCGCCCGCAGCGCAGGCGGCTACTTCGCGGAAGTATGCGGTGTAGAGCTCGTGCTCGGCGCGATTCTCCAGCTGCTTTTCAAGGGCGAGGTAATCAACGATGTAATGCACGGAGCCGATGGTGTAGTCAAAGGGGTGACGGCGCAGGAAGTCCGCTATCTCGTCTTTCAGCCATGAACGGTAGTCTATCTCTATGCCGAAGAGGATGTCTAGCTTAGGGAAATCACGGCGGAGCCTATTTACGGCGGCTTCGCACTTATCGTAGTCGAAATAGTCAACCATCGGGTCCTTGGGGTCGAAGTCCGCGTGTTCGCTGAAGCCGATAGCGGAGAGCCCCATTTCCTGCGCGCGGGCGCAGAGCTCTGCCGGCTCGGTGTCCGAATCGTGGGAAAAACGGGTATGGATGTGGTAGTCATTTATCATTGGCGGTAATTATATCACAGTAGGGGCCTAAAGGCTTAAGGGTCTAAGGGTTTAAGGGCTTTGCTTTGTGGGAACAGCCCCTATACCCTTGTGCCCTTACGCCCTCACACCTTTACACCCGCCTGATATAGGAAAACGGTTGCAATCCACCAAAGAATGTGCTAAAATAGAAGCATCATGGAAGTTCTTTTGAAGACAATCCAGGCGTTCCCGGGGAAGTTCGGGCAGCCGAAGCTCGTCGCCCTGCTTATCGTATTGGCTTGTGGTGTGCTGCTTTTGGCCCTGCTTACGTTCGCTCTCAGGCACTATCGCCGCGACCATTTCATATTGCACGCTCTTCTCGGCGGGTTGCTGGGCGTGGGTAATTTCTTCATGGTCGTGAAGTTCGCGGGCCTTGAGCTCTCCGGCGCCCTTCCCTTCTGGTGGGCAGTGGCTATCTGCGCGCTGGCGGGAGGTGTTTTCGGGCTGCTGACCAAGTTTCTCTTCGAGAATTGGGACCTGGGGGACCTTTTCGATGACGGCCTGAAGGGCATACTGCTCGCCGTGGGAATGGCCTTCCTGCTCTTCGGCATCCAGCTGTGGCTGGCGATGAGCGTGGAGATGGTGCGGACGCACCTCGGCTAGTGCCGCAACAACTATTATCCCTTAAATTCAAGACGCGGCCGTTAGCTATAAGTGATGCGAAGGTTGGGCTCGCGCGTCCTGAATTTAGGATAAGATGATTGGCGCGGTACCAGTCTGAAAAGGAAACAAGGCCGCAAGGGAACCATCCTGCGGCCTTTCTTATTATCCAATCTTACCAGCGTATTGTCCTACCCGCCTTCGCAGAGCACTTCTGGCTTGGCCAGAAGAGAACGCGAAAGCGGGTACCGCTTCCGACTTCGCTGAAGCTCCGTCGGGACAGGCCGGCGGTTTCGCCTGCCGCGCCGTAGCCGGAACGGCGAAGGCGGGCCCCGCTGGAGCAAGTGGCGCCCTGGGTTTACCCGGTAGGGCTCCACAACCCGCCTAGCTTAGGATCCTCTTCTTTATCTTCAGGAGGCGTTTTTTCAGGGAGGAAGTCTTGGCTTTCCTGGCCGGCGCGGCCGGCTTCTTCTTGCTGCGGCGGGGCTTCTTCTTAGTGCTTACCTTTGATTTCGTTCTCTTCTTCATCACGGGGCGCACAGGCCGCTTCTTCTGGCGGGTCTTTTCCCTGGCTATCGCCTTGACCAGGTAATTGGGCATGCCGACGCGGATACAGTGCGTGGGGTGTGCCCGCCGTGAGAGGCAGCCGTTGCAGGATATGCAGTCGCATTTCTCCTTGCCATCCTTGAGCTTGGCAACGAAATCAGGCTCGCGTATGAAAGGGCGCGCGAGGGAGACAAGATCGGCGTAGCCGTGGCTGATGATGTTTTCCATCACCTCGAGTGACCGAAGCCCGCCGACGAGTATCACCGGGCAGCCCACCGCGCGCTTCATTTGCCGCGCCTCCTCCTTGAAATAGGCTTCGTGCTTGGACTTCTTGATGCCCCTGCGGGTTATTTTGTCTCCGCTTTCCCACATGCCGCCGGATATCTCCAGGGCATCGGCGCCGGCGGCGGCGATGAGGCGGCCGATCTCTATACTCTCCGCTATCTTGTTGCCGCCGGGGAGGAAATCGGCGCAATTCACCTTGACCAGGACCGCGAGTTCCTCGGCGTAGCGCTCCTTGATGCGCCTGATTATCATCTGCACGATGCGCGCGCGGTTTGCCAGGTTGCCGCCGTAGATGTCGTGGCGCTGGTTAGTGCAAGGGGAGAGAAAGGCACTGAGCAGGTAGCCGTGCGCGGCGTGGAGCTCGACGCCGTCAAAGCCCGCCTGCTTGGCGCGCATGGCGGCGCGGTAAAAGTCTTCGATGATGTCCTCGATCTCCAGCTTGGACAGCTCGCGAGGAGTGATGCCGGTGCTTTTGTCAGTGATGGGTGAAGGGGCGACGGGAAGCGAGGCGCGAAGCAGTTTGGGGTTACTCTGGCGGCCGGCGTGGCAGAGCTGGGCCACGATGGGACAACCGTGGCGATGGACGGCGGAGGTTAATTCCTGCAGTTGGAAAACGCGTTCGTCGTTTTCGAGCCCGGTCTGGTTATGGGTGCTCACGCCAAGGGGATTGACGTAGTAGAAACCGGTAATGATCAGGCCGGCGCCGCCGCGTGCCAATTGCTCGCAGACGGCGATGTTGACGGCGGTAATGCGTCCGCTATCGTCAGCGCCGCGCTCGTGTACGGCGGCGCGAATGATGCGGTTCCTTGTTTTGATGGCTCCGATGTTCGCTGAACTCAGCAGGCGCATTCAACCTTCTTTCCCTAAACGTTTTGAAGGTGCAGTATATTACTATATGTCATTAATTCAAAGCAAGTCTTTTTTCTGTTTTCTTTTCCTTGCTTTACATCTTCTGAAACGTTATTATCCTCGCACCGTAGGGAGCAAGTGGAGGGCGGAGCGTGTTAATCGGCCTGATATCGGACACCCACGACAACCTGCCGCAGTTGGCAAAGGCGGTAGAGGTATTCAAACGCGAAGAAACCGAGCTGGTGCTGCATGCCGGGGACTACGTGGCTCCCTTTACTCTGAAGATAATGTCACAGCTAAGCTGTGATTGGCGGGGCGTCTTCGGCAACAACGACGGGGAGAAGCAGGGGTTGAAGCAGACATCCGGGGAGCGCATCGTGTCGGCGCAGCTGGAGTTGGAGCTGGAAGGGAGAAAGATCGCCGTCGTTCACGACGCGGCGGCGGCCAAGCCGGAAGGGGAATGGGACGTGCTGTTATACGGGCACACGCACCGCGCCGTCGTCGAGAAATCGGGCGACCGCCTGCGGATTAACCCCGGTGAATGTTGTGGTTGGCTGACGGGTAAGGGGACGGTGGGCTTGTTGGACCTGGCAGCGATGGAGGCGAGGATCATTGAATTATAACTGTGGCTGCAAGGTTGCATGGTTGCAAGGTGGCAAGGGAAAGTCATGTTTGGGTTCCCCCTGCAACCTTGTGACCTTGTTACCTTGCTACCCCTGATGTGATGGCAGAACTTGACTACCTGATAAAAGACGCAGAAATTGTAGACGGAACCGGCGCCGCCATCAGCCGCGGCAGCCTGGGCATCAAGGGCGAGCGGATCGAATACCTCGGCGCGGCAGAGAAATGCGGAGCGGAGAGGATCATTGAAGCGCGGGGCCTGCTTCTCACGCCCGGCTTCATCGATATCCACGACCACTCAGACGGCCTGCTGGAGGAAGACCATAGCTGGGAGAGCATGGAAGCGGGCAACCTGCTTCGCCAGGGAGTGACTACCGTGATAGGAGGGAACTGCGGCTTCTCCCCCTTCCCTGTGGGCGAGCACCTGAGCAAAGTCGCCGCGAGCGGCTTCGGCGTCAACTACGGCCTGCTGGTGGGCCACGGCAGGATACGGGAAGAATTCATGGAGAAGAGGGACGTGAAAGCGGCGGCGGAGGACCTGGAGGAGATGAGCAACGCCTTGCGTTTCGCCTTGGAAGAGGGCGCCTTCGGCCTCTCCAGCGGGCTCTCCTATCTACCGGGCTGTTTCGCTGACACGGAGGAGCTGGCGGCGCTGGGAGCGATCGTTGCCGAGAAGGGGGGCATCTATGCCAGCCACATACGCAGCGAGGAGAATGGCGTTATCGGCGCCGTGGCGGAAGCGATAGAGATCGGGCGCCGCGCGGGAGTGCCGGTGCAGATATCCCATCTCAAGTGCGCGCGGCCGAGCGTGTGGGGGAGCGGTCCGCGCCTGCTGGAGATGATCGACAAGGCGAGAGGGGAGGGGCTTGACGTCAGCTGTGACCAGTACCCCTACCTTGCCTCCTATACCGGCCTGGCTGACGAGCTCTTGCCCGCTTGGGCGAGGGAAGGGGATGGCCTGGCGGGACGGCTGAAGGACCGCGGCATGGGCAAAAGGATAATCAACGACGTGGAACGCGCCCTGGAGTCGCTGGGCGGCGGGGAGAACGTGATGCTGGCCTCGTCGATGCGGGGAGTGGAACACGAGGGGAAGCGAGTGTCGCAGGCGGCACAGGAGATGAAGATGGACGAGGTGAGCGCGGTGATCAAGCTGATAGAGCGCGACCCGGACATCTCGGCCATCTACTTCTGCATGTGCGAGGAAGACGTCCTGGAGATAATGCGGCACGAGGCGACCTTCATCGGCACCGACGGCGGCGCGAAGGTGCACAAGCGCGGCGTCGTCCACCCCCGCAACTATGGCACTTACCCCCGCGTACTGGCGAGATACGTGCGCGAGAAAAAGGCGCTCGAGATGCGGGAGGCGGTGGCGAAGATGACCTCGCGCCCGGCGGCGAAGTTGGGGCTGAAAGAGAGGGGAGCGCTGCGCCGCGGCTATTACGCTGACCTGGTGCTGCTCGACCCCCGTCGCATAGAGGACCGTGCCACCTACGAGGAGACGCACAACTATCCTGATGGCATCAAGTTTGTGTTCGTCAACGGCCATGCCGTTGTGGAAGAAGGAGAGAGGAAGCCCGACCTGCTCCCCGGCAAGGTTCTGCGGCGAGGGGAGTAGAAAGGCAAGATGACAAGGCTGTCGCTGGTTGCTGGTCGCTAGTTGCTTGTTCTGTCAGGGAAGAAGCGATAAAGAGCTAGCGAGCGACGAGCAACGAGCCACGAACAACAGGGAGGTATATCATGAGCAAGATAAAGGCGATATCATTTGATGTGGGGAATACCCTGTTGAAGCCAAAACCGGCGGTGGAGATCACCTACTACGACATTTTCAAGGAGCACGGTTGTATGAAGGAGCTGCCGCAGGTGCGAAAGATCTTCTTCGAGTGCCTGGAAGAGTATGAGCGCAAGATCTTCAAGGAAGACCTGGACCTGAGGACGGACGATAGCGAGGAGGAGGAATGGTGGCGGCGGGTGGACGAGACCATCGCCAAACGTTGCGGCTTAAAGGAAGACCTGGCAGGGATCTGCCGCGAGCTCTGGGAGAAGTTCATGAAGGAAAGCAGCTGGGAACCCTATGCGGAGGTGATGGCGGTACTCAAGAAGCTGAAAGAAGAGGGATACACTGTCGGCGTCACCACCAATTGGAACACCTGCCTGCCGGTCATCCTGCAAGCGCACGGCATAGCTCCCCTGCTGGATTTCCAGGTGGTCTCTGCCAAGGTAGGGTTCAAGAAGCCGTCCCCGAGGATATTCGAGGCGGCCCTGCAGGAAGCGGGCTGTGAGAAGGAGGAGCTGGTGCATGTCGGTGACCACCTGGACAGCGATTACCAGGGGGCGATGCAGGCCGGGCTAAAGGCTGTCCTGCTTGAGCGCCACAAGGAGACCAAGGTAGCCGGGCCGGTGATAAGCAACCTGGGGCAATTGCACGGACTGCTCGAGGAGGGGATCACTGGAATAGAGAAGCTGTTCTGACGCTTGAACTTCGGATTATTATCAGCAGAACCCCGGCCGTTGTTGTATAATTGTGATGTCTGTGTGGTCTGTGGCAAGGCCACGGCACACGGCCTTACGGCTTCCGCTCACCGGCTATGGTAAGGGGAACCTGTTAATCTGCGGAATGGGAGGAGACGTCAATGCCCTGTGGAAGGAAGAGGCACCGCAAGAAGATCAAGACGCATAAGCGCAAGAAGCACAGGAAGAAGACCCGCTGGAAACGGATGCAGGCGGGTAAATAATTCTTCGCGCAGCAAAAAATCAGAGCAGGCGAGCCCCGCGCGTTGAAATCTCTCTTGTTGCGGGATGACCCCAGTTCCCATATATGTTTCGTGGAAGCTGGGCCCTCAGCAGGGCGTATGAGCAGGTGATTGTGTGAGCCTGTTGTCTACTGAGGCCCTTGCCCCATCCAAGGTGATGATGCATCTGCAAGGGTCATCCCGTCACCATCAAGAAATTATATAGAAACAGGGCTCTATTGTTCCCAAGTGCAAGGGACGGTGCAGGTCGCAGTGGGAATTAGTGGGATTGCTTGGATGAAACGGCTCGCGGACGAAATATCGAAGACATCCAGGTCGTTTCTTCGGACGATAAGGCAGCCCCTCGTGTTGATCACGATAGGGGCTGTTTTCATTTTCGCCGTTCTGCACCTTAGCGGCGCAGGTATGGGCTCGCCTTTCTGGATGCTCTATCTTCTGCCGCTGTGCCTGGCCGCCTACTTCTACGGTTTCGAGGCCGGCCTGGCTCTTCTGCTCGGCGTATTCCTGCTTGAGGGAGCCTGGATATACTTCAGCGCCGGGCCTTTCTCGCGGCTAAAATTAATGCTGCTCTTGCCGGTAGAGGCATTTCTCGCCGCGCTCTTCGTGTATGTCTCGGCCAAGGTGGGGACGTACGGTGCCGTCTTGCCGGGCAGGGCCGGCGGCAACAAGGAAGCGCCGCAGGCGGCGGACCTGCGGACCGCGGAGCGCTTGCAGGGATTCCGCCAAGAGACGGAGGAAGAACTGCGCGCGGGTATAAGGGAGATCCTCTCCCTTGTGCGCCGCGGCACGTCTTCTCTCACGGCGGCATACTACCGTGTGCGTGGCGAAAAGGTATGTTTCCTCGCCGGGGAGGGAGACCTGTCTTTCCGGGAGGATGTGGTGGCGAAAAAGGGCGAGGGCCTGCTGGGCAAGGTATTCCGCGAGGGGCGCGAGGTACACATTCCGCGCTTGAAGAAGCAGGGAGAGGACCTGGTGCCGCATCACGAGGAAAGCAGGGAGATATCTTCACTCTTACTGTTGCCGATGCTGCAGGGAAAAGACGTAGAGGGGATACTCTTTCTTACCTCGGCGAAGGCGGATGCCTACCGGGAACGGGAGGTGCGCCTGGGTGATTACGCGCTACGCGCCGTGGCCCGGGCTTTCAGGGAATGGGATCAAAAAAATACCCTCGGCGAGAACGCCGTAGCCTGGGAGACGCTCAACGAGGTGAGCGAAAGCCTCTTCGCCTCTATTGATATCGAAGAGGTGATGAGCGTGAGCTTGAGGATACTGCATAAGCTGGTGGAATGCGAGAGCGGGCTTATCGCTCTGACCGCGGCGAAGGATGAAAGGATACAGTTGGTACTGGCCAACGATAGCGAGCTGGGCTTTATCCGCAAACGGGAGGAATTAGCGGCTGAAGAGGGGGTGATCTCCTTCCTGGAGCGGGAGAAGAAGCCTGTCTTCTACCGTGGCGAGGCGCCGCGCGGCTTGATGCCGGCGGTGCGGAGCGGCCGATTGGGCCACGAGATCAAGAGCTTTGCTCTGCGGCCGCTGGTGGCGAAGGACAAGCTCAGCGGCTACATCCGGCTGTGAAGCGTACACGCCGATTACTTCAGCGGCTACCATGAGCAGGTGCTGGGCCTGGCTGCCGGCATGGTGGCCATGGCCATAAGCAATGCCCGCCTGCACCGCGAGGTGGCACGCCAGGCTGACAGGGATGGTCTTACCGGCCTTTTCAACGTCACCTACTTTCGCAAGACCTTCAGCGAGAAGCTGGAGCTGGTGAAGAGCTTAAAGGGGGCATTGTGCCTGCTGATGCTGGACCTTGATTATTTCAAGTCGGTCAACGATAATCATGGCCACGTGGTGGGTGACCGGGTGTTGAAGCAGGTGGCGGCGGCGCTTGACGCCGCGCTGCGTGAAGACCTTGATCTATCCGCCCGTTACGGCGGGGAAGAATTCATAGTGATGCTGCCGGGGATGACTTCCGCGGACGGCCTGAAAGTGGCGGAGCGGGTGAGAAAGGGCGTGGCCGAGGTGGTCAGGGTGGGCGAGGAGAAGAAACCCCAGACGGTCTCTATTGGCCTGGCCTCGCTGGACAGCAACTGTGCCGAGGCGGAGGAGTTGATAAAGGCAGCGGACAAAGCATTGTATAGGGCGAAGGAAGAGGGAAGGGATAGGGTGTGCGTGGCGGAAGGAAAAAGTGTAAAGGGTGAAGGAAGGGAGTAGGCGAGACGTCAGGGCTGTCGCTAGTCGCTGGTCGCTCGTCGCTCGTATAGTGGAAGAAGGAAGAAGGAAAAAGCCGAAGGCCCTACGAAGCCCTTCGATGCGCTTCGCTTCCTCAGGGCGAAGTAGGGGAAAAAGCAGAAAGGGAAAGTGGAGAAAAGAAAAGCTCAAGAACTCCTGCAAGTCTATCGCGAAGAGTTGCTGGAAAACG
>CBDVCL010000033.1:0-10618 GCA_965372475.1 uncultured bacterium
GAAGGCTTGAAAAAAAGCCGCCCGCCATAGCTCGCGCTTTCACCCTTCAAAGTAATACCAGAGAAAGCGTGAACGACGGCGGGCATTTGCGACATTGAATTTGTTCAATATGGTAGGATTACCGCCCTTCGAAGCTCGCGTTTTCAGCCTTCAGAGTAATACTCAAGAAAGCGTGAGCGAAGCAGGGCCGCCCAACAGAGCGCCATTATCGCACATTCTAGGGGGCCAGTTCAAGAGTCCTTCTTGTCCCCAAGGGGTAAGTGCGCCCTGCTTTCATCCCGTCGTCTTTCCGTAATCATAGCCTGTTATCGTGCTGACTGGATTAAATACGGTCCGTCCCCCAAGCAGGAGACGAGGATTTCCTTATAACCAGAGAGCTTTGCCAGAAAGGAGTCGTGTATCAGCGTTGTGAAATATCTCCGGCTAGTCTTTGCGCTATGAGGTGGATGGGAAGGGCGCAGGTCCTGCTCAATCGCATACTGGAACACAAGCAGTGGGAGATGCCGACGGCGGTGAATTAGCTACTTTGCATCCTTGGCGCAGCGGAAGCCAATTCTCTGGGAGAGGCGTTCGTTGGGATCTGAATGACTTCGAACAAACAAGAACTCTTGCTGCCCTCCCCAGTTACAGCCACGTAACACTTTCTCCTTGCCGTCTTGGGGACCTTGGCGATTACTGTCTGGCCCACTTCTGTGATAGTTGTAACTGTACCAATCGCTCACCCATTCGGATACATTTCCCACTACGTCATAACAACCGTACACACTCTTTCCTTCAGGAAAGCTCCCGACTGGTGCCGTGAATTCGTATTCATCTCCGCCGTCCTCATTCCACCATGAATTCAGCTTGCGAGCGTCTCGCCCTTTTCCCCAGGGGGCCCATCGACCATCAGTGCCTCGAGCAGCCTTCTCCCATTCTGCTTCAGTAGGTAGTCTCTTCCCCGACCACTTGGCGAATGCAGCAGCATCGTGCCAAGATACCCCTACTACTGGGTGTGTAGAAATAGTGAATCTATCATCTTGCCACCAATATGGTTCCCTATGTCCAGTAGCCTTCACAAACTTCCTATATTGAGCGTTGGTTACTTCATACGCGTCAATGAAGAATGCGTCAAGGTACACATCGCGCAACGAGTAGATGAGCTTCCCATTCTTTAGTCTCTGTGGTCCTACACGAGATCCCTTGATGAATTCCCCAGCCGGCACATAGACCATCCCCGGCGGGGGATTCTTGGGGCTGTAATTCTTGTCCCCAGCTGATACCACCAGGACCGCAGCCAAAACCAGAACAATAATGACGCTGTATTTCTTCATATCCTCAAACCTACCAGGTATCCCCGTGCGTGGGCGTGGATTAGCGTGGGGATGTGAACGTTATTAAGCAGGAACCTACGCGGCGGGACCGCCCCCGCGCGTTTCGGTGCTTCTATTACTCCAATGAGCTTATCACCGCTTCCACATCAGATGCCGACTCATAAGACCAGTGCGAGCCGTTAGTTGAGCAATTCCTATTGCTGCTTATCTCCACGTAGATGTCCTGGTCTAATACGCTCTCAGCTATTCGCCTCTTTATTTCCTTGTTGCCTCTTGTGGGGATACTATTCGTGCTGGAAGCAAACTTGCAACTTTCGTCTATCATCGGTGTCTCACCGTCCCACTGAACCCACACGTGATTGTATCCATCAACACTACCATTCTCATCATATGTGAAAATATACTTCATGTAGCCGGTGCAATCCGACACCTTTACCATAACGCCAATCCATTTGCCGTTTTCTTCTAGCTTGTAATAATTATACGTCCTGCTATAGAACGGGTCCTTATCGCGCTTCGCAGTTGCGTAATGACTGGCGGCTAAAACCAGCAGCGCTAGCAGAATCAGCGATGGTGCTCTTTTCATCTCTCCTCCTGGCGTTAAACAAGCAGGGGCTTACACGGTGGGGCATATATTGTGATTACCTCGGAAGGCGCGGCCCCGCTCTCATCTTATCATGTTCCCCGTGCGTGGGCGTGGATTAGCGTGGGGATGTGGACGTTATGGCTGGTATGGGGCTACTCCTTCGCCCGGTCATCTCCCTCGCGTATTATCTTGATATGCGCCACTGCGAATCGATCATCAAGGCATGTGCCAAGGTAACGTTTTATTCGGAGATAATCCGGCTCTCCGGGAAGACCCCCGGTCTCTTTCGTGGCGTCACGCTCATCTGCAACGGGTTTCTCGTCTAGCTCGTTACTGATCTTCCTAATCAGGCAGCCTTTACTCTCTCTTATCTTCTTGCCGTCTATTTCCTTCTTGTGTTGTACCTCTACCCGGATGATGTCACCGCATTCACCCGCCATATCAATATTGGTCCAAGTGAAAAGGTCCTCGTCCTTGGCCAGCTCTATACCTGTCACCTCGACAGCTTCGCCAACCCTCTTCATATTCAAGGTCAGCTGGTATCCAATATACCTGTTTGTCGTGTATGTTCCTCCCACCCACTCAATCGGCTTCTCGCAGGGAGATCGCTCGGTATTATAGAAGTACCGGTAGGAAAGACCGTCCTCTCTTATCTTCGCTTTGCGCAGCGAATCGATCAAGCCAGACAGGGATTCGTCTTGCGCCATCTCCTTGGACAAGAGCGCTTTGAACCCCTCTAACTCGCCCTCTTCGACTGCGGCGATGAAGGCTTCCGCGTTCTTCCCCATGTTGTCCATGAAAGCCACGAGGTCGTCTTCATAATCATCCGGTTTCGGGCCCTTCTTCTCCCCCGCAAATACTGTACTCACCAGCGCAAGCGCGACAACAACGATGGTCATCACTCGTCCCTGTATCATTTTCTGCCTCCCTTTGAAGTAGAGAGCAAAGGCCTACGCGGTGGGGCTATATATCCGCGATTACCCGAAGGCGCGGCCCCGCTCTCAGCCGATACTACATTGCCCCAACAATGATGTCAACAACTAGCACTTTCGCCTACTAAGACGCTGTGTTATAATCGGCATCATGAAGGGTAACATCATCTTCTCTCTGACCCCCATCCCGCGGTAGAATTGAGTTAGGTATATCCGCACCCGGTGCGGAAGAAGGATAGAGGCGCTCTATGTGAGCGCTTTTTGTTTTGGTCGCACATAGGGCCAAGAAGATCATTTGTTATATTCGCGACGCCCGATTGTATATATAATGGACGGTTGATTATGATCATCTTGCGCATATGCGCCTACACAATACTGTCGCTGGCAATAACGCTGGTGCCGTGCCGCGCCGGGGCCGCCTACGAGTATCTCTGGGAAGGGTTCGAGCGGGAGATAAACTGGCAGGCCGACACGGGGAGCGCTGCCACGGGCAGGCAGATAGACACCAGCTACGCCAGCGAAGGCGAGCACTCGCTGCGCCTCGCCTTCAAGTCCACGGCGGAGTCGAGCGAGGCCTACTACGAGTATGGCGATTTCATGGATTGGTCGCAATACGGCGCGCTGATCTTCGATATCTATAATCCCACCGAGTTGGAAAATATCCGCCTCAGCGTGGAGATAGTGAGTGGCGACCGTTGGCTGGCGCACGAATACGAGGTGCCCGCGCTCAAACAGGGATGGAACCGCGACGTGCGCGTGGAATTGCGCGAGGCGGTCTTCTTTTCCGAGGCGTCCAATTACGAAGCGCAGGGCTACCTGGTGGAGCGGAGCAAGATACGTGAGTTGAAGTTCGTCATCTACCCGGGCGAGGCGGCGGAGGGCCATCTTTTCCTCGACAATATCCGCCTCGAGCAGAGGGGTATCGTCAGTTACGGTTCCTTTGCCGTTAACAACACCACCGACCTCACGGCTTCCTTTGGCGAGATAGACTACTGGCCTCCCGGTCTGCGCCAGCGCAAACGGGACTTCTATCCCCTGGAGAGTTTCGAGGGGGGCGCTCCCTGGGTGGACTGGTCAGGGGAGGTGAGCGTGGAGGTGTCGAGCAACTACACCAGCCACGGCGGCACTTCGCTGATGGTTACCTTCCCCACGATGCCGGACGGCTTCGAGCTGGAGTGCGTTGGCATGGAGAGCAAGCTGTCAGGGGCGGGGCAGTTACGCCTCGACGTTTACAACCCGGGACGCGGCGTGGAGATGGAGTTTTACCTGGAAGACAGCGACGGCAACGGCTACAGCGGCGGCTGGCGCGTGGTGGGCCACGGCTGGAACACGCTGATAGTGGACTTTGCTAACCCCAACGGCTGGTCACCTGCGCTGCACAGGGCGGTGCTGGACGACCTCGCCTACGTTTCGATCACCATCTACGCCTATCAGCCGGGACGCCTCTATTTCGACGGCCTTTCCGTGGGAGAGCTGGCGCTCAAGGGCGCGGCGATGGCGGGCACGCGTTTCAAGGCCTCCTACCAGCCGAACCGCCGCGCGGAGATAAGCGCCAGCTACCGTCTCGAGGACGTCTACTACGGCTGTGACTTCGGCGACGCCCGCAACGCGGGGCACGAGGCCTATCTCGAGAGCGCGCGGGGACGCTTCGACCTGGGGCAGTTCCGCACGGCACTGCTCTACCGCCACGAGGTCACCTCGTTCGACAACCCTATCCACGGCCTGGTACAGCCCTGGGCCTTGAGTTGGAACATCGCGGGGATAGAAGCGGCGGGGCGGCTGGGTGAATACGAGACGCAGTACCTGCTCGCCTCGCGCCTCGAGTACGAGCGTTACAACAGCAGCCTGCCCACGGGGCTGGGGCCAGACAACGTCTTCGGCGTGCGCGTGCGTCGCGAACTGGGCGAGGACACGCGCCTCGGCGCCACCTACGTCAACCACGGCTCGCGTTACGGCGAGGGGGTGGCCTACGAGCCGCCGCGCATCCAGACCTGGGAGATGGACGTGGACAGCTACTTCGAGGGCGAGGGGACGTCGCTCAGCCTGGCGGTCGAGGCGGGGGTGAGCGAGGGAATACCGAGAGAGGAGGAGGTAGACGTGGATCACGGTGACCGCTACTACTTCGCCACCGAGACGGAGCCCGCCTGGGGCCGTCTCAGTCTCTTTCACGAGTATGATCTTTTTGGCTACTACTATGACACTGAATTCATCGGCCAGGGCCACTGGTCGGGCAACTATGGCGGCATCGGCGTAGGCCTGGAGGACTGGTGGATCTTCAGCCGCCTCTCCGACCTGCCGCTCTACGACGGTTCCTTTGCCAACGACCTTAACTTCAGGTGGCGCGTGAATAGATGGACGACACGCGAGAGTTACACGCACGAGGAGACGCAGGAACGGAAGCCGCAGGGAGAAGGCAAGGGCACCAACGTTCGCCTCAGGAACGACGATAGGGCGAGACCGCACTTCAGTATCTTCTACGGCTACTTCGAGGACGACGGGCGGTGGTGGGCAACCCACGCCCACCAAGAGGACGTTTATTTGAAGGCGCCCGTGGTGCGGGAGGTGTTCGTCGCCTTCTCGGCCGGCTGGTGGCAGGGCAGGGAATGGGACCCCGACGCAGGCACCAGGGGCAATAACCGTAGCGGGAACTACACCCTCTCGCTGGAGAAATACTTCAAGAGCAACCTGCACCTGAAGGCGAGCGGCACTTGGCGCCGTTCACGCAGTGCCTGGGAGGGCGAGGACGAGGAGGTGACGCGCTACTTCAAATGGAACTTCGACGCGCGGCAGTCGTTGGGAGCGGACACGGTGATAAGCTGTCATTACGGCTATGCCGCCCTCTTGGGTTGGGACTTCGGCCAGCAGGAGACGCCGAATATCTTTACGCTGAAAGCGGAATCGTATTTCTAAGTATAGCCGCACCGGGAGCGGAAGAACCGTACCTGTATCTGGGCGACGGTTCTTAGGTGGTCCAGTTTCGGTTATGGGCGTGCGCGTAAAGCTATCACGATATGTGATAGCTTTACTTTATTCGGCTTGCTTCTCTCGCGTCAATCTGTGATAATCTGGCCTCCCCGCTTCCTCTGAGTAGATGAACGTGGCCGCGGGGGTGGTCGCGGTACGACGAGAGATGTCATCATCCGGAGGTGAAATCTGAGGATAAAGAAATGCCTGACCTCGTTGTGATCCCCGTTTACAACGAAGAGAAGAGCATCGCCCGGGTGATCCCCGAGATCTGCAGGCACGTCGACCGCCGCGGTACGCATATCCTCGCCATAGATGACGGCTCGAGCGACGCTTCATCCCGGCTGATAAGGTCTTTCGAATGTGCGAGACTCGTGCGGCACGCGAAGAACCTGGGCTACGGCAAGACACTGCTGGACGGTTTCCGCTACGCCGTGAAGAACCGTTACCGCTGCCTGGTGACGATAGATTGTGACGAGCAGCACCAGCCGGCGCAACTGCCGCGCTTCTTCGCCAGCCTGAAGAACAGCGACGTGCTCTCCGGCAGCCGTTACCTGCGCGGTTTCGACCGCGGCAGGGCGCCTGCCGACCGCCTGCGTATCAACCGCGATATCACTTCCGTCGTGAACCGTATCACGGGCTATAAGCTAACGGACGCCTTCTGCGGCTTCAAGGGCTACCGCGTCCAGGCCCTGCGCCGCTTGAAACTGAAGGAAAAGGGATACGGCATGCCGCTGGAGTTCTGGGTAAAGGCGGCCGCGGCGGGATTGAAGGTAAAGGAAATGGCGGTGGACCTGATCTATACCGACCACCGCCGCAGTTTCCGCCGCGGACTGGATGACCCCGTGCGACGCGGCAGGTACTACCGGCAGGTGCTGAGAAAGGCGTTGCGGGAGGTAGGATGGGGGGATAAGGTGGCGTTGCTTTGAGAGGAGCAGGTAATTCTGAGTTGTGAATTATGAGTTATGAATTAAGGAGGTCAAGCAAGCCCCGTAACTCACAACTCATAACTCGTAACTCATAACTCACTATCTTACTTCCTTCGCGAACTTATCCCAAAGCCGCGGCGATTCGCCTCCCAGCGCCCAGAGGCAGATGCCGGCGGCGCCCTTGCTCTTTACCATGCGGGCCTTCTCGACCAGGGACTTCGTATTCACTCCCCAGACGAGGTGGTCTACGCCGCCCTCGGTGTAAGTAAAGGAAGGGATGCGTCCGAGCAAGTAGGGCGAGGTGAGCTCACGGCCATAGCCCCATTTCTTCCTGTATTTGCTTTGTAGTTCCTTTACCTCCGCTGCGCGGAGCTGGCGGTGCGAGCGGCCAGCCCAGTCACGCGAATGGCAATTGAGGCCGATGATAACCTTTTCGCGCGGCATCTTGGCGAAGGCCAGGTCGATCACCTTCTCTATCCAGCCCAGGGGCGCGTGGGGTCCCGCGCTGTTCTCGCGCCACCAGTAGTCATAGCACATGATGCGTACCTCGTCCGCGACCTCGCCGATCGTTTCCCAGTCCTGGTTGAGCGTGAACCAGTGCCCGGGAGAGCTGACCTTGGCGTGCACGGTGACGGAGAGGATCTTGTCGCGCGCGCGCATCTCGCGCGCCAGGAGGCGGACAAAGGCGCTGAACTTCTCCCGCACGCCCTTGCTCCTGTCCCGGTCGAGCATGCCCTCGTAGTCCACGTCCAGCCCGTCGAAGCCGTCGCGCACGACGTTCTCCGCCAGCAGTTCCGCGTGCCGCGCCGCTTTGGCGGGGTCGCTGATCATGGTGATGAGTATCTCCGGGTTATTCGTCTCGCCGCCGTGGTTCTGCACCGTGGCCAGTACCTTCACCCCCGCGGCGTGGGAGACGCGCAGGATGTGGGGGATATTTACCCCGCTTGCCAGGGGCACGCTTTCCGAGTCTGCGCCTATCTGGTATACGAGGGGGCAGACCGCTTCAAAGTGCTCGATGTTATCCAGGTAGGTGGGCAGAGACGCCGGCTGGTAATGGGTCTGCCAGGCGGAGAGCTTGAAAGAAGGCGCCGTGTCCGAGCAAAGTTGGCGGCTAGGGTAGACGAGGTGGCGCAGGTAGCTTATGCGCTTATCCGCGTCCCTGGCGAGGGAAGGCACTTCGCCCAGTTTCCCCGCGGCGCGCGCCTGCGTGAAACTGGCCCAGGCGCGGGACATTTCAGCAAAGGCCCTGTCTACTTTCTCGGCATAGTCCGGTGGCCGCTCCGCTGCCGCTCGCATGTGCTGCTTGGCCTGCTCTATCTCTTTCGCCAGTGCTGCCAAACTGGCGGCGACGTGTTCCTCTGTCACCCTGTATTCGGGGACGATGATCACATCATCGATGCAGAATTCAAGAGGCACCTGCGCCGCGGAGGTGTCGAGGGCGAAGGCGACGATATCGCTCCAGTCGATCGATTCCTTTACCACGCCCGTTGCCTCTGTCCAGTAGCTTCCCACGCCGGGGAAGTGTGATAGGGGGATAGCGACTTTCTGCCAGTGGGGCTTGAGCGTCAGGTAGTCGGCGAGGCGCAGGCGCGAGAAGATGCCCTTACCGTCCTCGGGGCCATCGATCAGCGCTACGGAAAGGTCGGCGGGGTGGTTATCGCCCTTGATCCAGAATTCGAGCGCGGCGTGCTCAAGCACGGCGCCAAGGTCGAGCGGCTCTTCATCCGCCGCCACTTCGAATCCCGCCCAGGCGCTCGTATCGAGCCGGACGATCATGCCGCGGGGAGGGGAATGGAACTCTTTCTTTTGGATGCGCGCGCGCGACTTGCCGGCATAGGCGGCGTAGCGCTTGGGCTTCTTGTCGTTGACGAAGAAGGTCATCGCTCCGTCCGGTAGCTCTTCCGCCCTGAGTGTGGCGAAGGGGAGGAGCAAGAGCAACGACAGTGCTGTTGGCAGGAGGCGAATGCCCAAGTTGTGGTCCTTTCGTGGTGTTAGACTAGTTTTGAAAGTTTAGAATGTTTGGTCCTTCGGACACTCCAATATTAAACAGAATAAGGTTGGAAGGTTTCGAAAGTTGAATCGTGTCCGCTATCTCAACTTTCAAAACGTTCACAACTTTTCAAGCCTTCTAAACTGGAAGCGGCTATCCTGTTTGCCGCTTCGGCCGCTTCGTTTTCTTCTTGGTCTTAGCGGGAGCGCGCAGGCCGAGCAGGGTCACCTCCAGAGCCTTGAGCTTCTTCTCCAGTGCGCCGACGCGAGCGGTGAGTTTTTCTACTTCGTTGCTGGTGGCGAAGGTGAGCTTCTGCCGCGCTGTGGCGATGCCCTGCTGGACTTTCTCCTTCGCTTCCTCCGACCCTTTGATCGTGACGTCCTTTACCTCGCGCAGGATGTGCTGCCCTTCCTCCGTGGTGAGTTTTCCCTGCTTGACCAACTTGTCGATTATCTCGTGGGTCTTCTCTTTGGTCTTCTCGGCCAGTCCCACCGCGGCCAGCATAGCTTTCTGCAGGATGTCCTTGTCCATCATGGTTCCTTTCGTGAGGTGATTATCTTCGTGAGAGTAATTCTATCGTTTAAGGTCAGTGGTGTCAAGAGAGGTGGTGTAGTTTAGAAAGTTTGGTCCTTCGGACACTCCAATTATTGAAAAGAACAAGGTTGGAAAATTGAAAGTTTAGAAAGTTAAGAGAGCTTAAGGTTTTGAAAGTCTTAAAAGTTGGGAATGCTGGGCCTGATGCAACCTTCAAAACGTTCTAAACCTTCGAAACTTTCGAAACCCAATGATTGTGCCCTATTCCTTCAACACATAACCGTCAATCGTGGGCCGGCGCACGAACTTCAGCTCATCTATGTAAAAGGAGAACTCCACACCGGGTTCGGGGCTGGAACCGAATTCTATCCTCGTCAGGCGCGCCCAGTCGAAACGGGGGTAGAGCATGAAATCGATGAAGGGGATGCTTATCTTCTGCCAGCGCTGGTTGAGCGTGGTGTAGGCGGTGATACTGGGAATGAGCACGCACGATTCCTCAGCCATGCGGTAGCGGCTGTAGATGGTGATCTTGAAGTGCTCGTCGCCGTCTGCGCCGCGCACGTAGAATTCCAGCGCTCCCTCGGGGTAGAAATTGGAAAGATCGGTCTCGGGCAGGCAGATGCCGGCGAGGCAGGTCGCTTCCATGTATTTGATATCCACTTCCGGGCCATAGGCGGGGGCATGGATGGTAGGACGGTCTCCTTTTTTCGGACGTTCCCCGGCCTTCATCCGTGCCTCCAGGTATTCCTCAATCTGCCTGGCATATAACTCCCACGTCTCCTCGGTCCGTTTCGCGCCGAAGCGGTCGCGCACGGCGGTGCGTGTGCCGCTGCCGCTCATTATGAAACGGGCGGACTTCTTGCCTGTCCTGCGTACAGTTTCGTCTATTACCACTTTGGAATAGGCGTCGCCTTCCACCCAGAAAGGCGCCAGGGGTTGGTCGTCGAAAAGGGTTACCGCTGCGAGCAGTTCCTCTTTCGCTTTCTCGACCGCGACGGCGGCCAGCGTCGTGTATTCCTCCCTGTTGTAGGAGGGCACGACGGACACCTCGTCGAGCCAGTAGACCAGCTTCTGCCCGGACGTTTCGTGCCCGTGCACGAAGGCCGCGGTGTCCTTCCAGTAGAAACCGGTGGGCCGCCGCTTGGCGAAGGGCAGCTTATCTCCCGTCTCGTCACTCCTGCGCAGGCAGTATCCTTCCTGGCCGAATTCGGCGAGGGGGATGATCACCTTTGTCCAGCGCTTGTCGGAATAGGCATAGGGCCGCAGCGGCAGTGTCAGCATCGGCGGGCCGCTTTCGCTGTCGGGGTAATGCCGCCGCTTCTTGCCTTCGTCCTCTTCCTCCTGGAAACCCACCTGCAGGTTCAGCCCCT
>CBDVCL010000034.1:0-10496 GCA_965372475.1 uncultured bacterium
GGTTTTGATGCCGCCTGCGTGATAGTGGTAGACCACGAAAACAACTCGTCTTCAACAAGCTCTCTACGTACCACCTCCCCCGCTCCCCAGCCGGGAACCCCGCTTCACTATGATACCTTCCTCCAGAGCATTTGCGCTCGCTACACAAAGAGATGGCCTAAGTAGTTGCTCGCCGCCACGACACGCTTGCGTCTTCTAGCCGAACCATTTCACTTGCTTTCTGTCCTCTTCTTCCAGCTTCGGCCCTCCCAAGCTACGGCGGGACAAGTCGCTCGCTCAGGATGAAAGTCCAAAGTCGATGGTGTATACTGGTGGCAAACAAGGACCCTACTTCGTCCTCCTCCGCTCCTACCTACTTTGCGCCATGCGCTACGCAGGGCACGTCCGGAGCTTCGAAGGACTACGAAGGGCTGGCATCAACGAAACACGAAGGAGCAGGAACAATGAAAGAAGATATCAAAGCTCTGCTACGCTTCCAAAAGGATAGAGACTGGAAGCAGTTTCATAGCCCAAGAAACCTGGCCACGTCGCTGGCGGTTGAGGCGGGTGAGGTGCTGGAGATATTCCAGTGGGCGAAAGACAACAAGCTTCCTGCTGGCAAGAAGAAACAGCTGGCGGAAGAGATTGCCGACGTCTATACCTTCCTGCTCCTCCTTGCACATGAGTCAGGTATAGATATCAAGAAGGTATTCAAGGAGAAGATGAAACTGAATGAGAAGAAGTATCCGGTGGGCAAGGCGAAGGGGAGTTCGAGGAAGTATTCTGAATTGTGAACGCCACAGGTCTGTTGCTAGTTGCTGGTTGCTCGTTGCTGGTGTAGACTAGACTCAAGCAAAGGACACATGGAGCAAGAGAAGAAGCTCTTAAAGGGCAAACGGACGAAAGCAGAAATCCTGGCGCTTGAAAAGGCTGGTCTTTTGGGCCTCCTTCCTGTGCTGCTCGTGGTTGTTTATCTCCTCGGGGACATGGAAGTGCTTCCCTTCAAACGCGGAATTGCCTACAGCATTATTGCTTTCATAGTGTTCTTCTACGACATCATTGCTGGGGTCATCCATTTCCTCGGCAAAAGACAGAAGAAGAGACTGATCGATAACGCCGGCGCATCCTACTACAAGCACGATAACGCCTGGAATTCCCGACGGGCCAGCAACCAAAAGAACACAGAGGCTAGATTGCGCTTCATCAGTATCATTGCCGCGGCGATCTTCATCGCGCTCTTGCATGTAATGGTTTACATGAGGAGGGAGTATCTTTCACCGTGGTCTATGACAGGAATCGGCATAATGGACGCTGTTCTCCTCGGCACCTTATACAAGGAACTGCGCGCAGCCAAGCTTCGCCGACTAATCGGCAAGGGAGTACTACTCCTGGGACGCTTCCCCTTCTTCTTAGGCGAACGATTCGACGCAGTATTCAAGGGAGGCAAGGCCGCGGCAAACATTACAGAGGCCAAGGCTTCACTTCGGTGCATTCAAGAAACGGCTCGCGGGTTCTGGCATTACAAGAAACGGAAATGCTACCAAGTGTACCTGACGGAGCAGACTATATCGACCGACGCGACCTCACAAGCTTCTGTATCCTTTTCCCTGCCGACCGACGTCCCGTCCACCCTCCTCTCTCAGAACCCGCCGACCTACTGGGAGTTGCTGGTAACAATACCACTGTCAGGGAAAGAACACGAATTCCTCTTTCTCGTGCCAATCTACGCCCGCCGAAAGTGAACGGGCCTTCCTGTGTCTTGCTCCACCTACCGTATCGACCGCTTGATATTGTCTGTTAGGTCGCCTTCGATTCTATAATACCAGGGAAAGGCGACTGCTCGCCGAAACCTGTTGCATTCACGCCTCGCAAGCGTGGCGGTCTGCCCACTGAACGGCCGTCATTCATCCAAACAGTGTAGCGTCTAGCGTACAGCGTAATTAGTGTATACTGATAGCAGTAGCCAGGAGCTAGGACTTAGGAGCTAGGGGCTAGGGACAAGAGGCGAGGGTCATATGGACATCTTCCAAGTAATTACCAAACATTTCTGGGCCCTGAACCAGAGCCTTCCGCCAAGTGAGAAGACCACCCGGCGGCACGGTTCAGGGTAAACTCATCTATGAAGGAATAGAGCATGGACGTGTTTCATATAGTCACGAAACACTTTTGGGCATTGGCAATATTTGTGAACCTGGTCAATGTGACGGTACTCAAGAAGGGAATCAAAGAACATATCGCACAGGCTCCGGAACTCGCCCTGGGATACAACGACCTGATGAAGAAATATGCGATCTGGCTGAACCTTCCCTGGGCGTTCATGGGGGCGGGGATCTTGATCGGGCGGGCGAATTCGGTCTTTGATTTCATGGCGGTGAGGGATGCTGACCCCTTCGTGCTCGGCTGGTGGGGGGTGCTGTTCTTCGAGCTGGTGATCGTCAACTGGTGGATCCTCTACCGCAAGGGCGCGGAGCGCTTACTTAAGTATAACCGGGCTCATACGTTGAATCTCACGGACCCGAAGCACATTAAGCTTTTCTTCATTTTCTGCTCGGCGGGGGTGGTTGCTGCTTTCGTTATGCTGGTGATGATGGGGGAGAATGTTGTGCCGTCTTTCTAACCACGACGTAACGGCTTTGGAACCACAGATTTCACAGATTACACAGATTTCCTCTTTGGGATAACGACTAACGGCACTCTCCGTTCAAGCGGGGGGCACTAATTGGTCTGGGAGGGGACGCCAGAAGGCGGGACGGTACTTATCAAACAACCCCTTCTTTCAGATCTACACAGATTACACTTACCTGTGTTTGACGTGTGTCGCGCCTCTAAGGTCGCCCTTTGATATGTCCTACCTTGGCAGGGCGACTGCTGTAGCGACCACTTCATATCATCTGGCATGGAGACGGTCGCTCGCCGTTCGCATGACTTTCACTGAGACCGGCGTCCAAGACCTGTTGCATTGACGCCTCGCATGCCCCTAGTAATATCGTAGCATCACCCCCTGACATAAATGGAGGGGGTTACAGAAGAGGAAAGGGACTGTCCCCTTTCCAAAGACGCGCCGGGTTACTAGTCCGCATCCTTTGCACAGCGAAATCCAAAGCTGTCGTGCCTGAAGGACGGGGCCATGCCTTTCACACTTACGCAGAGGACGCCTTTACCATCACTACGCCACGAACCACCGCGAAGCGCCCGGGAACGACCTTTCGCCGGGCCTTTGGGATTACGCCTATTTCCTGTTTCGAAGTACTCCCTGCCATACCAGTCCGCGCACCATTCCCACACATTTCCCGCCATGTCATAACACCCATAGGGGCTTTCGCCGTCCGAATAGCATCCCACTGGTGCGGTATGCTCGTAACCGTCGTTTGTTCCCTCTGCATTGCACTTCCCGGCATCCCATTCATCCCCCCAAGCATACTTCCTCCGGTCCGTGCCTCTGGCCGCTTTCTCCCATTCGGCCTCGGTCGGCAAGCGTTTGCCCTTCCATTTAGCGTAAGCCACGGCGTCATGCCAGCTCACACCAACTACCGGATGATCGGCCTGGTTGTATTTCGAATCACTCGAATGCTTCGGCGCTTTGTGCCCTGTGGCTTTCATAAAGTCACCGTATTCCGCGTTTGTCACCTCGTACCTATCAATGTAGTAAGCGTCTAGAAAGACTATGTGAGCCGGTCCGTCGGCACTATCGTTACTACTCATCGTGAATTCACCGGCAGGGATGAAGACCATACCTTCTGGAACTTTGTTCTTAGCGCTGGATAAGGTCAGCGCAAACAAAAAAAACACGATTGGGAGTATCCTCATGCAGCTAATCCTAATCTTCCCCGCACTCCGTCTCATAGCGGACCTCCATTTTTTCTCATGACCACTTTCGCTTTCAGGTCGATAACCGCTACCTTGGGAAGGTCCACAGCAAACAGAGGAAGACACAAGAAGCATACGAGGAGTATTATGACAAGCGGTCTGATTCTCACAGTGCGCTGATTATGAACCGTCTTGATGGAAGTGTCAACTTGGTTCGTGCCTCGTGCGGCGCATTTCGCATTTCGCCGGCTAACGGCGACGGAGGTGGGAAGTGAGAAGCGGGAGGCGAGGGGGATTACTTCAGTCTCTTCGCGGTCCAGGGATTACCGTGACAGCCGCTGCCTGAGAAGCCGTTGACGCGGCCATCCTTGCCGCGCATGAATTGCAGCAACCTGTTGTCCGCGCGCACGAGCAAGCGGTCCTTGCCCACCGGCCAGAGCACCATATCCCATTGCCGCCATAGCTTAAGCATCAACCGTCCCCGCACCAGCTTGACCACAGGCGTGGCGTCGGCGGAACCAACCGGCATACTGTACTTGCCGACGTACTGCCGCAATTTCGCGGGGCTCATCCGCACAAGCTTCCTGGCGCGGGGGAAGCTGGGCTTCCCCCCTGTGAGCGAAGCGATGATGCCGTTCTTCACTAATTCAGGGATCCAACCGCTCGATGTCGTCGCCAAGACGACAACAGAAGCGCCGCGTCCCGGCAGGAACGTCGCAAACGACCGGAACCCGCCCGTGCCACCCGAATGACCGTAGGCAAGGGGTCGGCGACCGCTCACCTGCCAACCGAGACATGACCATCCCTGGAATCGCGGTTTATGCGTGAGCCGCATGGCAGCCAAGATGCCGCCCCCGGAACGCCGCCTCTGCGCGCGAAGGTAAACGAGAAGGTCATTCACAGTAGAACGTATCCCTCCCGCACCCGCCAGGGCCCCCGTCACGTCGGAACGCGGCCGCGCGAAGCCGTCATCACACCATGCCTGGGCGAAGCGCCGTTTCAGTCCGGGCGTCAGCGTCACCGCACTGCTCGCCATTCCCAGTGGCTCGAATATGTGCCGCTTGAGAAGCTCCTCGTAGCTCTGGCCCGAGCGGAGCTCGAGGATGTGCCCGAGCAAACCGTAGCCCATGTTCGAGTAGTTGAATGCCTTGCCCGGACGGCAGAGGAGCTTGCGCCGCCGCATCTGGCGGTACATCTTGGCGGCGGGATAGTCCGGGTGCAGTTTATTCATGTCCCAGCGATGATCATCGGGCATCCCCGGCATGCCGCTGGTATGGGTGGCCAGCTCGAGCAGGTTGATCTTCCGCTTGCCGTGACGCGGCGGCCGCCCCCGGCGCGGCAAGTGTTTCTCGGCGGGGTCGCGCAGTGACAACTTCTTCTCGCCCACCATCTCCGCCAGGAGTGTCGCGGTAAAGGTCTTGGTGATCGAGCCGATCTCGAATACGGTGTCACCGTCAGGAACGCTCTTGTCCTTTGATGAGACACGACCGAAACCGAAGGTACTCACCCCTTTCGGCGTCTCGATACCGACGACCATCCCGTATAGCCAGCCCTGGTCGAAGTAGGATTGGACGGCTTTGGCGAGTTTGCGCTCGAGCTTCTGCATGCGGGTATTGTGGTCTCATTGACGGGAAGTGTCAACCGTCGTGTCGCGTGTCTCGTGTCACGAGTCGCGTGTCATAGGTCGGAAAGAGGCAAGGGACAAAGGTGCAAAGGGACGGTCCTACTTCGCTCGCGTGACTTGAAGTGAGAATTCTCGAGCTTCGAAGGATGAAAGCGAGGGGCGGCGAGAGATGAGAGGTCAGTAGTAGTAGATGATCAGCGCGTCGTGGTAATCGGGGTTAATATCAGTGCCGTTATGGAAGTTGATCCAGCCCAAGACGCCATAGTCCTGGACGGTGAAACGGAGGCGGTACTGCGAGTGCAGGCGGGCGTTGTCGATGTCGTCCTGCAGGGCGGCCGAGTCGATGGTCACGGTGTTGCTAACCGCCGCCGCGTCCAACTGGCCAACCGCAGCGTGCAGGGCATCGGTTGAGCCGGACACCAGGTCCTCGGCGCCCAGCGTGTCGTGGCTGACGTGGTCGACGAGCAGGTCTCCCATGAACGCCGTCGACGAATGCCAACCAGACCTTTTCAAGCGCAGTGCCACGCCCACGATATTCGTCATAGCGGGAAGCGCCGAGATGTCGAAGCTGAGATAGCCGATTTGGTAGTCGGTGGTGGCAACGGCCATGCCGGGCGCGGAATAGCCGGTGACGACCCCTTTTGAAACACTCACGGTCCCCTCGTAAGCTCCTCCCTCCCCTTTGAGGATCAGCATGTTGGGAAGCGGCGTGGGCACGGTGGTCAGCGTGTGCGTCGGCGTCAGCGTCCAACACCAGACCTCATAGGGATTCGTGCGCTCGTTCTTCTTTGAGCAGGAAACCACGGCCGCCAGCACCATGAAGATGATCGGCAACACCAGCGCCGCCTTACCCAGCCTGTCCCTAGAATTCATAGGCAAAAGCCACCTCCCCGCCGCCCGAGCCGCCCTGCCGGAAGCTCAGCGCGCCAAGATAGGAATCCACTGCGCTTACACCCACCACTGCAAAGATCGAGAAGAAGAACACCTGGTTCACGGCACGGCGCGCATCCACCGCACCCGACAGCGCATCGAGGTCGCTGCCCGGCCCGGCAGATTGGTAGTCGTCGCGCGCGCCTTCGGTGAGCAGGTAAGATACCACGGTACCCCCCACCGCCAGGGCGCCTGCCGCGGCGAAGTAGAGTGAGCGCCTGCCCTGCTGGTTATAGAGCTGGCCCAGGCCGGGCACCAGCCCCAACGCAGCCGCTCGCGTGGCGCTGTGCGTGAGACGCTTCTCGGCAAGCCGCGCCTCCGCGTCGCCGCTCGCCTTTTCCCTGATCTCGGCCAGGGCCGCCTTGCGCGCGCGTTTGACCAGCTTCCCCGTAGCCTTCTGGATGAATTCCGGCAGGCCCTCGGCGCTGCCGCTGTGCCTTTCGTTGACGAGGATCTCGTTGCGGCCGCTGGCGACGCCGACCAGCTTCAGGGTGAGCGAGTAGTCACGGCCCAGCTTGCCTACCGAGCCCATTATCATCTTCTCCAGACCCAGGGCCGAGCCCATCTCCACGGCACAGCTGGTGGAATCGCACGCCCCCGACTGCTGAAATTTTGCCTCGCCCAAGATATCCACCATGTCCTCGCGGTTCATCAGCACGAAGACGTCCTTTGCCTCGTAGACGCGGGCGCGCACTATCTCGCCCAGGAGCGAGGCCGTGTTCTCGTCCACCCCCTTGGCGACCAGCTCCATCACAGCGACGCGCTTCTGGGCCCCGGCAATGCCGCTGATGATCATCGCTGATAAAGCTGTGAGTGCGAGTTTTCGTATCATTGGTTGTTTATCGTTTTCCGTTGTCAGTAATGCCCGCGGGGGCGGGCGGACACATGGGTCCGCCCCTACGGCGACGGGTCAGTGCAACGGGTAGAGAGAGCCGCAGGGGCGCATATCTCGGGCGGCCGCAGTGGGCCGCCCCTACGATGCCGACGCAGGGCCAACCGGGCGCAGCAAGCAGCGCCCCTACTCTTCGCTATTCCCCCTGCCTCATGGCGAGCCCTTCACCCCTGCGGGGTTCAGGGTTAACCCTTCGCTGCGCTTCCTCCTTCGCCCTGCGGGCTACGGCGTGACAAGCAGGGCGAGCCCTTCACCCCTGCGGGGTTCAGGGTTAACCCTTCGCTGCGCTCAGTGTTCCCCTTTCGGTCCTGCGGACCTCAAGGGGAATACCATACGTCGTTCGTGGTTGTCATAGAACCGCGGTTGCCCACCATCCACATCTTGTGATTATGCACCACGGTGGGTGCATAGCCCCTGTCCTGGGGAGAACCGCACTCAGTCCAGTTGACCCCGTCGGCACTGCGCAATACAAGGGTGACGGCGGGGCCGGTGCCGCCGGTTATCCAGAGGTAACCGTCAAAGGACACGAAGGCGTGCTCACCCCTCTCCCCATGGCCCATGTCCGCGGTAGCCTCGGTCCAGTTCGCGCCGTCGCTGGAATACCAGACATCCGTGCAGGGCGCGCCGTCATAGCCGCCGCTGAGCCAGATCTTGCCGTTGAGGCTGGTGCAAGCGGCTTGGATACGCGGCGAAAAGGCGGCCGCGGCAGTCACCTGCGTCCACTCGGAGCCATTGGACGAGCACCAAACGTCGTTGGTCACGCTCGTTTCTCCCTGCCCGCCTATCACCCACATTTTCCCCGCGTGGACCACGGAAGCGTGATAGTAGCGCGCGCCAAAGGCGGCCCAGTTCTGCTTGCACTCCCAGTTTGCCCCGTCAATCGAACACCAAACGTCGGTCGCGGGATACGAAAAATTCGAGTCGACAACGGCTCTGCCCGCAATCACCCACATCTTGTTATCGAAAGTCAGACAGGTGCCAAAACAGCGAGGTCCCAAGCCCCAGTCAGCGGTGGCCCGGGTCCACTCCACGCCGTCGGCCGAATACCAGACGTCGGTATCGGTGTCACCGCTTATCACCCAAAGGCGCCCGTCATGCGCGGCGACCTGGTGATAATTCCGTTCGATCCAGGTGGCCGAACCGACGGCGGCGCGCCAGATGACGCCGCTGTCCTCGGACCAGGTAGGGGTCGGCGTAAGGCTGGGTGTGGGCGTGAAACGGGCAGGGTCGAGGGGATTGGTCCTCTCCGCGGTCTTGGCGCAGGATGCGACCAGCACTAACGCCAGGATGACCGCGCCGCATGCCGTCCTCTGATCAGAACTCAAGCGCATAGCTCACCCTTGTCTCCTCCCCGTCGCTGCTGCAAGCCACACGGGGTTTGAATTTCTGCGCCGAAATATAGGCGTCAAGGACGCTCGCGCCGACCACAACCACGCTGGCCCAGACGAAGATGCGGTTTACCTTCTGCTTCCTCTCCCAGTCATTGTAAAGGGAGTCGAAATCGCTGTGCTCACCCGCGCCTTCGTAGTATTCCTGAGCTACTCCCGCCAGGCGGTGTGAAAAGATGACACCGGTGAGACATATCCCCGCCGCCGCGGCAAAGAGATAAGCTTTTCCCCTCTGCTGGTTGTAATACTGTCCCGCGCCCGGCAGGAACCCCAGCCCGGCCGCCTTTCCGGGGTTGTGATCGATCTCGCCGCGCAGCTTGGCCAGCTCAAACTCGGCTTCGATCAGCCTGCCGGCCAGCGATTGGATGAACTCCGGCAGGTCTTCCATGCGCCCGCTGAAGAAACGGGTATACAGGGCCTCGTTGCGCTGGGTCTCTATATCTATGAGCTTCATCGTCACGGAGTAGCGCTCCCCCAGGAGGCCGACGCTGCCGGTGATAATCTTCTCGACACCGAGGGCGGAACCCATCTCGACCATACAGGAGGTAGACTCGCAAGCTCCCGACTGTTGGAAGGCTACCTCACCCAGGATGGCAACCATGTCCTCGCGGTTCATCAGGTCGAAGACGTCGGAGCGGTAGATCTCAGCGCGCATCGAGTCGGTGAGGATGGCGGCGACGTTCTCCTTGACGCCTTTGGTCTTGAGGTCCATCACGGCGACACGCGTCTTCACAAGGGCCTGCAGGGGATTGGCGACAAGAAGTGCCAGAAGAGCCGGCAGAAGGACAGGCTTGATGATATGCTTCCACACCCCCAGGGTACTCATGCGAGGATTATGCAAAACGGGAAGCGATATGTCAATGATAAAGTGCGGGGAAGTTCGTTCCTCGTGCGTTGCATTTCGCATTTCGTATTGCCCTGTTTCCCTGGGGCGGGTTTGAAACCCGCCCCTACGGCGACGGGTGAATGCAACGGGTGTAAGAGAGCCGCAAGACATGGCGCTGAATATGCAGAGCAAAGGATGTTCAGCGCGATGTCTTACGGCGACGGGTGAATGCAACGGGTGTAAGAGAGCCGCAGGACAACGTCCTACGATGTTAGGCGCACGTCCGAGCGGACACCAGCCTTCGTCAAGGGCTTCCGCCGTCGTTCCCCAGCTTGTCTGCTGACAAGCAGACGGGGGAGCTATCCGCCTTCGACGACGCTTCCTTGGATGTTACTTTGCAGGATAGAAGCGCCGGCTATGGCGGACAAGTTGGCGGACAAGTCGACGGACAAGGGTGAGAACAAGCGAGAGATGAGATATCAGTAGTAGTAAATGACAAGCTCGTCGTGAATGTCGGGGTCAGCATTATTGCCGTTAGAGAGCCCCACAGCACCGGTGCCGTTATAGTCCTGCACGGTGAAGCGGAGGCGGTATTGCGAGCGCGGACGCGCGTTGGCGATGTCGTCCTCCAGGGCGACCGGGTCGATCGCCATCCAGATCCAGTTAGAATTCACCGACGCGGTGGTCTGCCCCACCCCAGCGTGCAGAGCCCCGGTGGCGCCGGGCAGAAGGTCTTCGGCGCCCAGCGTGTCGTGGCTGACGTGGTCGACCATCAAGTCTCCCAGAAACTGTATCACAGACGACGCCCAATTCGTTTTCACCCACAACTCTACGCCCACGATATTCGTCATAGGAGGAAGCGCCGAGATGTCGAAGCTGAGATAGCCGATCTGGTAGTCGCTGACGGCAACGGTCATGCCGAGCGCGGTATAGGCGGTGACGACCCCGTCAGCAACATTCACGCAACCCTCATAGCTTCCTCCCTCACCTTTGAGGACCAGCTTGGTGGGAAGCGGCGTAGGCACGGTGGTCGACGTGTGCGTCGGCGTC